>NZ_JBEZXZ010000001.1:0-145525 GCF_040638275.1 Actinoplanes sp. NPDC026623
CCGCAAGCCCCGCGCGCCGCAAGGCCCGCGCGCCGCAAGGCCCGCGAGCGCCGCGAGCCCCGCGAGCGCCGCAGGCACCGCAAGCACCGCAAGCACCGCAAGCACCGCAAGGATGCGGTAGCGAGGAGTGCTGGCGGTGACGAGATATGCGCGGGTCTGCCCGCGCCGCCGCCCACGGACTCGTCACGTCACGCGCGCGGAGGACCCGTTCATCGAGGGCGAGCACCCGCAAGTCGAAGATATCGAGGGCGGCCGGAACCTGCCGGTGCTCGAGTTCTGGGGAATCTGATGCGCGGAGCTCGCGAAGGGAGCCCACGTGGCCCGGGACGACCCTTGAGACGGCCCAGGCGGCTCTGAATCGTGCCAGACGTTGCCCAACACCGGATGTCCGAAAGCGTCGCTCTGTGCGTGAGTGAGGGGGTCCCAAGCGGGGAGTCCGGCGCACCCGCGTGCGTGGCCTTGGGCCGCCTCTCATGGAGTGCGGACCCACCTGGTGTGCGTGGCCTTGGGCCGCCTCTCATTGGACTGCGGACCCACCCGGCGTGTGCGTGACCTTGGGTCAATCGCAAACGGGAGTTCTCGACGCTATCGCTGATGGTCAGACATCGTCCCGCGTGGCGAAGTCCGGCGGGCCGCGAGGAGGCATCCCCATGGGGACAGAAGCTGGCCTAAATGGCAGTTAATTTCGGGTCACATTCCTGGTTGTAGAGGAGTCACTCGATATGTCTGTCAAGGCGATCCCCGAGGGCTACACGACCGTCACGCCGTGGATCATCTCCCGCGATACGGCCGCGGTCATCGAGTATCTGCGAAAGGCTTTCCACGCCGAGGAACTGGGCCGGGTGATCGACGCCCGTGGGCTGATCGGACACGCGGAGGTCCGCATCGGCGATGCGATCGTGATGCTCTTCGACGGCCACTCGTCCTGGCCCGCTACGCCCGCGTTTCTTCGGTTGTATGTCGAGGATGCCCACGCTGTGCATCGCGAGGCGGTCGAGGTAGGCGGCGTGTCGATCTCGGAGGTCACCCATCTGGCGTTCGGCGACCTGGTGGGGCGGGTGCGCGATCCGTTCGGCAACGTCTGGTGGATCCAGTCGCACATCGAGGACGTGCCGCCCGAGGAGATGACGCGACGCTTCGGCGATCCGCAGTTCGCCGCGGCGATGGAGTACATGCAGCGCCCGGACACCGAGTTCTTCTCCCGGAGTTGAGTCCGGGCCGGGGACTGCCGGCGCCGCGAGAGAGCGGCAGCGCTCTGATCCGCGGTTGAGTGGCGGCGGGCGGTTTGCCGCGTCGCGGTGAAAGCGGCGGCGCCCTCATCCGCAGTTGAATCGCGGCGGGCGGACTGCGGGCGTCGCGCGCGAGAGAGGGACAGCGCCCTCATCCGCCGGGGGCGCCGACCCTCCGTTCTAAAGGCCGATCATCGACCCCGGCTTCACCACAGAAGTTGGCGATCAGGCCGACGTCAGTTCGCGACCGCGACCGCGCCAGCCTGCAAGAGAAGTCCCCGAGACCGGCTGCGAGAGAAAATCGGCCACGCTCCGACGGGAGCGTGGCCGATTCACACGTATGACACGGGCGGGAGCGCCGCGGTCAGCTGCTGCGGTAACCCGCGTTGTGGTATTCCTCGGCCTGGGTGCCGCCGTCACGGCTGAAGTCCCAGCCGCCGGCCGCCTCGCGGCCGGGGCGGCCACCGATCGCGTAGCCGCCGATCTCCTGGCCGCGGCGCCAGCCCCGGAAGTATCCGGTGGTGTGCGCCGCGATGCTCGCCGCGTCGCGGACGATGCGCAGCGGGCGCTCCTCGCGCAGCGGGGAGCCGGGGACCAGGTTGGCCTGGGGGACGCGCTTGGGCAGCCCGGCCGACGACGTCTCCGCCGCCACGGACGGCTTGGAGGCCTTTTGGGCCGCGCGCCAGCCGGTGTCGGACGCGTTCGTCCAGTCCAGGTTGTCCGCGGCCTCCTCGTCGTGGCCGGTGAACCAGGCGGACCTGGCCGCGGCGAAGATCAGCAGGTCGCCGTCGCCCTCGGCCGGAACCGGGGGTGCGGCGCTGCGGTCCAGCGCGGTCAGCGTCGTGCGGCGGGCCGGGGTGCGGCCGTTTCGTCCGCCTCGCTCGTCGACCAGCCGCAGCGGCGGCAGGTCGGTGACGGCGGTGACGTCGGCCGGGGTGTTCGCCAGGCCGCCGAGTTGAGACTCGACCAGGCGCAGCGCCGGCGGCTCCTTCGGCATGTCCTGCCAGGGCGGGCGCACCCGGCCGTCGGCCGGAGGGCTGCTCACCGCGGCGGGCGGGGGAGCCGCGGCGAGGTCGTCGCCGCCGTTCATGAGCGGCCAGTTGGCGCGGGAGCCGGGCTCGGGCAGGTCCGCCGCGCGCTGGGCCGGCATCGGCAGGGAGTAGTCCGTCGCCCCGTTCGCGGCAGGGGGCGCCGACGTGCGGGTATTGGGCCGCGACGGTATGACCGTGCGCTGACGCTCGGCGCGGGCGCTGCTCATCGCCGCGTTCGTCAGGGTGGGCCGGAACGGCTGGCCGGCGTCCGCGGGCGGGACCGAGGACGGGCGCGAGCCCGGCACGATCGGCGTCATTCCCGGCGGGGGCGGCGGAACCGAGACGGGGCGACTGGCCGGACCGGGGTTGGCTGTCCGGCTCGGCAGGCCCGCGGCGGCGGCCGGGGCGACCGGCGGGGGCGCGACCGGGCGAGGCGCCAGCGGCGGCGGCATGACCGGCTCGGGCGCGACGGGCGGGCTGGTCAGGGGGCGCGGCGTCACGGGGGAACCGGTCGCGGCTGCGGGTTCGGGCCGTCCGCGGCGAGGAATCCTGGCGTCGACTGTGGCCGGCGAGCGCACCGGCTGGAGGCCGGCGGCCGGCTCGGTGGCGCGGCGCGAGCCGCCCTGCCGGCGGCCGGGTGCGCCGGCGGCGGACTGGGTGCTGACCCGGGCGGCGAGGGTGCCGACGAGCGCCTCGCAGGCGGCGTCACAGGAGCGCACCGCGCCGATGGCGTGCCGGACGGTGTCCGCGGCGGCCGGTGACAGCGCCTTGTTGACGCCACCGCGGCGCGGGGACTCGCCGATCGCCACGACCAGCGCGGTGACGGCGGCGACGACCTGGTCGTCGGTGCCGGCACCGGCGCGGGTGAGCTCCGCGGCGACGTCCTCGGCGACCTGCTCGGTCTCGTGGCCGCGGCCGGTGAGGCGGCTGGGCTCCGGCAGCGCGTCCAGCACGGCCAGGGCCAGCGGGTGCGCCGGGTCCGGGTAGGCGCGCAGGGCGGCCGGGTAGAGCTCGCGAAGGACCTCGCGCAGGGCGGTGGCCGCGGCGTGCCGGCCGTTGAGCATCGTGACGTGCGCCGCGAGCACGGGCTTGTAGCTGACCAGCTCGCGGGGGGCCGGGATGGTGACGGCCGCGATCGCACCCGCCTGCAGCGCGCGGGCCAGGCCCACCGCGCGACGGGCGGCCGGCGGCGCCGAGATCTCCTCGGGGGAGTCGTCGTCGGCGAACCGCTCGGCGAAGTCGTCGGTGGAATCGTCGTCGGCAACTACCAGGGGACGGCCGGCTGCGGTCAGCAGCGACGTGACCATGTGGTCGTCGCTGTCGGCAGCGACCGCGGCGTCCGTGAATCCGCTCGTCCGTTCCACGAGCAGCGTCCCCAACTGGGCATAACCCGTCGGGTCGTCGCTGATCTCGTGAACGCCGAGCAGCCTTCCCGCGTCGTCCACGACGGCGATGGTCAGTTGCGAACCGGCCGAAGCCGTCCGCACCGTCTCATCAGCCGACGCCAGACCGCAGTACACGCGCACGAGCGCCACGGCGTCGTCCTCCTCCCCGAGACTGCTGTTTTCGGCCAAGGACTGATGGTCCCTGTTGAGGGGTCAGTCGCGCCAGTCCACAGCGGCAGAGATCTTGCCGATAATCGAACGCCAGCCCAGACTCGCCTGTTGTGCCCCGATTTTACGGAGCTTCCGGCGTCCAAAGAAACCGCCCATTCCGCCACTCTCGGCTGACCGCAGGGACTCGTCCAGGTCATCGAGCGGCGAACCGGGCGCCAACGCCAGGATCACCGGCTTCAAATGCAGCGCGTGGCCCAGGTCTCGGGCCACCTCGCCGGCGTTGATGAGCAGCGGCAGGTCCCACGTGTCGTGCCCGCCGCGCAGGTTCTCCACCACGAGATCCAACTCGTAGCGGTCGTCCGGCTTGGGGTCGACGTCAGACGACTGTACCCGCTCGGCGACGGTCGCCCAGGTGTCGAGCTGGGCGAGGTCGTGCGGAGCACCCGAACGAATGAAGGAGGTCAGCGATTCGGGGGTCTTGAAGGCGAGCAACTTGCCACGGTGGCTGAGGAAGATGGGCACCTCCTCGTCTTCCGGCGCCTCCTCCTCGGCCTCCTCGGCCTCCTCGGCGAAGTCGGCCGCGTCGGGCTCGTCGACGACCTCGCCGTCCTCGGTGGTGATGGTGCCGTCCGTCTTGCGCTCGGACCGGGTGCCGGAGTCGCCCTCGGCGACCAGCGCCGAGAAGTCGTCGACGACGCCCGCCTCCTCGGCGGCGCGGGCCGCGGCGGCGCGGTCGCGGGCCTCGAAGGGGTCGTCCTCGTCGGCCACGACCTCGGTCGGGGTCAGCTCGGACGCGAGCCGGTATGCGCGCAGGGTCAGGCCGACGCCGCCCGGCATCGCGATCTCGACGGGCGAGATTCGGACCTCGTCCCACAGCTCACGGCCGGAGAGTCCGTCCTTGAGGACGGCCTTCTCCTCCTTGACCGTCGAGCCCTCTTCGGGCGACTGGCTGGTCACGGTGACCTCCGGGTTGGTTCAAGTCAGCTGTTCGGACGGTGAGTCTGGGCACACACCTTAGTGTGCGTGCCTGGAGGGCGGCCGACCGAGGTCAGAAACCCTTGGGGTGCCACACCGTCTTGGTCTCCAGCAGCGCCGTCATCGGGCGCAGGCCGGGGTCGGCGGTGAAATCGGGCGTGCCGGCCGGCGGCCGGATGACCCGCTTGAGACTGCCCGCCGCGGCCCGTTCCAGGTCGGCGGCGAGCGCCGGGTCGGCCACGCCGGTGAGGTCGAGCGCGTTGACGTCGTCGTGCGACGCCAGCCACGGCGCGGTCTCGGCGGGCCGGCCGGTGAGGATGTTGACCACGCCGCCGGGCAGGTCCGAGGTCGCCAGCACCTCGGCGAGGGTCACGGCCGCCTGCGGGGCGGGCGACAGCACGACCACCGTGTTGCCGGTGACGATCGCGGGCGCGATGACGCTGACCAGCCCGAGGAACGAGGCCGGCGAGACCACGCCGACCACGCCGGTGGGCTCGGGCGCCGAGATGTTGAAGAACGGGCCGGCGACCGGGTTGGCGCCGCCGTGCACCTGGGCGATCTTGTCGGACCAGCCCGCATACCAGACCCAGCGGTCGACGGCGGCGTCCACCTCGGCGGACGGCACACCCAGCGCGATGAACTCGCCGCGCCGAGCCTCGATCATCTCGGCGATCCGGTAGAGCACCTGCCCCCGGTTGTAAGCGGTCGCCGCGCCCCACTTGGCCTGCGCCTTGCGCGCCGCCACGACGGCGTCGCGGGCGTCCTTGCGGGAGGCGAGGGCCGCGTTGTCCCCGTCCACGAGATAGGTCCGTCCCGATTCGCTGCGCGGGAAGGCCCCGCCGATGAACAGCTTGTAGGTCTTGCGCACGGCGAGCCGCCCGGCCGGTGCGACGGGTGCCACCGTGGTCGTGGCCGGTGCCTCGACGGCGGTTTTCGCCTTTCGCCCGGCCTTGGCCGGCGCGGCCGCGCCGGCTCGGGCGGAGACGACCTTCGCCGCCTTGGCGGCGGGCACGGTGCGGCTGCGCGCTGCCTTGGCGGCGCGCGTGGCCTTCGTCGGGGAAGTGGACTCAGGCAAGGTAGGCCTCCAGTCCGTGCCGGCCGCCCTCGCGGCCGTAACCGGACTCCTTGTAGCCGCCGAACGGCGACGTCGGGTCGAACTTGTTGAACGTGTTGGCCCACACCACGCCCGCGCGCAGCCTGTCGGCCATGGCGAGGATCAGCGAGCCCTTCTCGGTCCAGACGCCGGCCGAGAGCCCGTACGGCGTGTTGTTGGCCTTCTCGATCGCCTCGTCGGGCGTGCGGAAGGTCAGCACCGACAGCACCGGCCCGAAGATCTCCTCGCGGGCGATCCGGTGTGCCTGTGTCACGCCGGTGAAGATGGTCGGCGCGAACCAGTAGCCCTGCGCCGGCAGCTCGCACTGCGGCGACCAGCGCTGCGCGCCCTCGGAGTCGCCGATCTCCGACAGCTCGTGGATCCGGGAGAGCTGCGCCGCCGAGTTGATCGCGCCGATGTCGGTGTTCTTGTCCAGCGGGTCGCCGACCCGCAGCGTCGCCATCCGGCGCTTGAGGGCGGTGAGCACCTCGTCGTACGCGGACTCCTGCACCAGCAGCCGCGACCCGGCGCAGCAGACGTGCCCCTGGTTGAAGAAGATGCCGTTGACTATGCCCTCGACGGCCTGGTCGATGGGCGCGTCGTCGAAGACGATGTTCGCCGCCTTGCCGCCCAGCTCGAGGGTCAGCCGCTTGCGGGTGCCCGCGACGGACCCGGCGATCTGCCGGCCCACCTCGGTCGAGCCGGTGAACGCCACCTTGTCGACGCCGGGGTGCTCGACCAGCGCGCGGCCGGTCTCGCCGGCGCCGGTGATGATGTTGACGACCCCGGGCGGCAGGTCGGCCTGCCGGCAGATGTCGGCGAAGAAGAGCGCCGACAGCGGCGTGGTCTCGGCCGGCTTGAGCACGACCGTGTTGCCGGCCGCCAGCGCCGGCGCGATCTTCCACGCGAGCATCAGCAGCGGGAAGTTCCACGGGATCACCTGTGCCGCGACGCCGAGCGGCCGGGGGTTCTGGCCGTAGCCCGCGTACGCCAGCTTGTCGGCCCAGCCCGCGTAGTAGAAGAAGTGCGCGGCGACCAGGGGCAGGTCGACGTCGCGGGACTCCTTGATCGGCTTGCCGTTGTCGAGGGACTCGAGCACGGCCAGCTCGCGGGAGCGCTCCTGGATGATGCGGGCGATCCGGAACAGGTATTTGGCGCGCTCGGCGCCGGGCAGCGCCGACCACGGGCCGAAGGCGCGCCGGGCGGCGGCGACGGCCAGGTCGACGTCCTCGACGCCGGCGGAGGCGACCTCGGCGAGGACCTCCTCCGAGGCGGGGTTGACGGTCTTGAAGACGCCGCCGGAGGGCGAGGCGGGCACGAAGGAACCGTCGATGAACAGGCCGTAGGAGGGTGCGATGTCGACGACCGAGCGGGACTCGGGCGCCGGAGCGTATTCGAACATCCTGCTGGTCTCTCCTTGCAATGCGACGGAGCCGCTGTCGGGGGACATGGCTCAGTCCAGCGTGAAGTAGTCCGGGCCGGCGTAATGGCCGGTGGCGAGCTTGGTCCGCTGCATCAGCAGGTCGTTGAGCAGTGAGGAGGCGCCGAACCGGAACCAGTCCGGGTCGAGCCAGTCCGAGCCCACCGTCTCGTTGATCAGCACGAGGTACTTGATGGCGTCCTTGGTAGTGCGGATGCCGCCGGCGGGCTTCACGCCGATCTGGCGGCCGGTCTGCGCCCGGAAGTCCCGGACGGCCTCGAGCATCACCAGCGTCACCGGCAGCGTCGCGGCGACGGGCACCTTGCCGGTCGAGGTCTTGATGAAGTCGGCGCCGGCGAGCATGGCCAGCCAGGAGGCGCGGCGGACGTTGTCGTAGGTGCCCAGCTCGCCGGTCTCGAGGATCACCTTGAGGTGCGCGGAACCGCACGCCTGCTTGACCGCGACGATCTCGTCGTACACATGGTCGTAACGGCCGGAGAGGAACGCACCCCGGCTGATCACCATGTCGATCTCGTCGGCGCCGCCGGCGACGGCGTCCCGGGTGTCGGCGAGCTTGACCTCGAGCGGGGCCTGGCCGGACGGGAAGGCGGTGGCCACGCTCGCCAGGTGCACGCCGGAGCCGGCCAGCACCTCGGCGGCCACCGGGACCATCGCCGGATAGACGCAGACCGCGGCGACGCTGGGGCAGGACGGATCGGCGGGGTCGGGGCGCAGCGCCTTGGCCGACAGCGCACGGACCTTGCCGGGGGTGTCCGCGCCCTCGAGCGTGGTCAGGTCGACCATCCGGATCGCGAGATCGATCGCCGCGGCCTTCGCGGTCGTCTTCACCGACCTGGTGCCGAGGGCGGCCGCCCGGGCCTCGACCCCGACCTTGTCAACCCCGGGCAGTCCGTGCAGGAAAGACCGGAGGTTGAAGGCGGAACCGGACACGTCGGGCAGTCTCGACGTCGCTGTCGCAGTCATGAGAAGGATTCTACGCGGCCCTACAGCAATTGATCTTGGGGAACCCCGGTAGGTTGATCGGCGTGGACGTACTCGTTGTTGATCACCCGCTGGCCCAGTCCCGACTCACCGTCATGCGCAATGCGGAGAGCGACTCCGGAGCCTTCCGCGCCGCACTGCACGAGCTGACCACGATGGTCGTTTACGAGGCCGCCCGCTCCTTCGAGATCGAGCGGTTCGCGATCAACACCCCGGTCGCGCCGACCCAGGGCACCCGGCTGGCCAACCCGCCGCTGATCGTGCCGGTGCTCCGGGCCGGCCTCGGCATGGCCGACGCCGCGCTGGCGCTGCTGCCCGAGTCGTCGATGGGCTTCGTGGGCCTGGCCCGCGACGAGAACACCTACGAGCCGCGCGCCTACATGGAATCGCTGCCCGGCGACCTGTCCGGCCTGCCCGTGCTGGTGCTGGACCCGATGCTGGCCACCGGCGGCTCGCTGGTGCACTGCTGCCAGCTGCTGGTCGACCGGGGCTGCACCGATGTCATCGTCTGCTGCGTCCTCGCCGCACCCGAGGGCGTCGAGCGGCTGCGTGACTCTGGGCTACCGCTGCGCCTGATTACAGCGAGTATCGACGAGGGCCTGAACGAGAAGATGTACATCGTCCCCGGCCTCGGTGACGCCGGTGACCGTCAGTTCGGCGGTATGCCCAGGTTCTGAGGGCCAGGAAATACTGGCGAAACGGCTATTCCAGGTGTGCGGTGGGTAACCGGTCGATGAATTCACCGCGTCGGACGGCCGAGGCGATCCGGTCATAAAGCGACATACGGCGACGCGACCACGGGTTTTCGGGCGGCCGGACCCCGGTCCGGTGACGGATGCGGACGATGCATCCGTACGAGATCTCACGTTCGGTAGGGTACTGTTCCGGCCGCCAAGAGTGCCGTGCCGGAGCCGCTGAGTGCCGTGGCGGAACCGCCGAGCCACGTCAGCTCATCCGGCGTCGTATCGCCGTGCGTACACAGGAGGACCGCCCATGACTGGGCTGCAGGACGCCATTCCGCCCGCTCGTCCGGTCATCGGTGAGGCCGAGATCGACGCCGCCGTTCGCGTTCTGCGCAGCGGCATGGTCGTGCAGGGCCCCGAGGTCGCCGCGTTCGAGGCCGAGTTCGGCGAGATCGTCGGCGGCCGGCACTGCGTGGCCGTCAACTCCGGGACGTCGGCGCTTCAGCTCTCGCTGATGGCGCTCGGCTTCGGCCCGGGTGACGAGATCATCGTGCCGTCGTTCTCGTTCGCCGCGAGCGCGAACGCCGTCCGCCTCGTCGGCGCCACCCCGGTGTTCGTCGACATCGAGGCCGACAGCTTCTGCCTGGACCCGGAGGCGATCGCCGCGGCGATCACCCCGCGCACCGTCGCGATCATGCCGGTGCACCTCTACGGCCACCCGGCGGCGATGGCCCGCATCATGCAGATCGCCGAGCAGAACAGCCTCGCGGTCGTCGAGGACGCCGCGCAGGCGCACGCCGCGGCGGTCGACGGCAAGCCCGTCGGCAGCTTCGGTGCGGTCGGCTGCTTCAGCTTCTACCCCACGAAGAACATGCACTCGCTCGAGGGCGGCATGATCAGCACCGGGGACGCGCAGCTGGCACGCACCCTGCGCCTGCTGCGCAACCAGGGCATGGAGGCGCGCTACCAGAACGAGATCGTCGGCGCGAACATGCGGATGACCGACGTCGCCGCCGCGATCGGCCGGGTTCAGCTCACCCAGCTCGCCGGCTGGACCGAGCGCCGCCGGGCGAACGCCGCCTACCTGAACGAGCGCCTCACCGGTGTGGTCGTCCCGCCGGTCGCCGAGGGCGCCAAGCACGTCTACCACCAGTACACGATCCGGTTCACCGGTGACCGGGACGCGTTCCAGGCCGGGCTCAAGGAGCGCGGCATCGGCAACGCCGTCTACTACCCGACCCCGATCCACAAGCTGCGCCCGTACCTGGGCGAGGACGGGATGCCGGGCCCGTGGAAGCTGCCGGAGACCGACCGGGCCGCCGACGAGGTCGTGTCGCTGCCGATCTTCCCGGGGCTGACCACCGGCGAGCTCGACCGCATCGTCGAGGCCGTCAACGCCGTGGCGGTGCAGGCATGAGCTCGAAGGTCCTGCGCGCGGGCCTGATCGGCCTCGGCGCGATGGGGCGCAACCACGCCCGCGTGCTCAACCTGCTGGACGGCGTCGAGCTGGTCGGCGTGCTCGACCCGGCGCCCGGCGCGGCCGCGCCGTTCGGCGTGCCCGTGGTGACCGACATCGAGCAGTTCATCGCCCTCGGGCTGGACTACGCGGTGGTGGCCTGCCCGACCGGCCTGCACGAGGAGGTCGGCCTGCGGCTGGCCGAGGCCGGTGTCTGCGCCCTGATCGAGAAGCCGCTCGCGCCCTCGCTGGAGGCCTCCAAGCGGCTGGTCGAGGCGTTCGAGAGCCGTGGCCTGGTCGGCGCGGTCGGTCACATCGAGCGTTACAACCCCGCGCTGCAGAGCCTGCGGTCCCGGCTCGAGGCCGGCGAGCTGGGCGACATCTACCAGGTGGTCACCCGCCGGCAGGGCCCGTTCCCGGGCCGGATCGCCGACGTCGGCGTGGTGATGGACCTCGCCACCCACGACATCGACCTGACCGCCTGGGTCACCGGCCGCAGCTACGAGAACGTCTCCGCGCGCACGGTCTCCCGCAGCGGGCGCCCCCACGAGGACATGGTCTCCGTGGTCGCCTCGATGCAGGACGGCCTGATGGCCAACCACCTGATCAACTGGCTGAGCCCGATGAAGGAGCGGTCGACGGTCATCACCGGCGCGAAGGGCTGCTTCATCGCCGACACGCTGACCGCCGACCTGACCTTCTTCGCCAACGGCGCGATCGGCACCGAGTGGGAGGCGCTGCGCGCGTTCCGCGGTGTCTCCGAGGGCGACATGGTCCGGTACGCGATCCCGAAGCGGGAGCCGCTGCTCGTCGAGCACGAGCGGTTCCGCGACGCGGTCGAGGGCAAGGAAAGCGACATCGTGACACTGCGCCAGGGCATGCGTACGGTGGAAGTGGCCGCCGCGATCCTGGAGTCGGCGAAGGCCGGCAACACGGTGCACGTGCCGGCCCTGCCCGCCGCCTGACCACTTAGGACTTCGTATCGGCCGGGGTGGCGCTCTCACGTCATCCCGGCCGAATCGGTTGTCCGCCCGCATAGTTTGCAGACGGTCATTTCCGGGACGCCTCCCATAACGTAGATTCCTGGTCCGACGGCCTACCGGACACACGCTCGAGACAAGGTGGAAGCCAGTTGGACATCGACGGTCATCCGCGGGGGGCGGACACGGCACGCGAGGCGGTCCCACCGGACCGCGCGGTGCCGGACGTGACGGTGATCGTCGCGGTGTACAACACCATGCCCTATCTCACCGACTGCCTGAGGTCGGTGCTCGAACAGACCATCGGCGTCGACCGGCTGGAGCTGGTGGCCGTCGACGACGGCTCCACCGACGGCGGCGGCGCGGAGCTGGACCGCTGGGCCGAGCGGTATCCGGGCACCATGAAGGTGCTGCACCAGGCCAACTCCGGCGGCCCGGCCGGGCCGAGCAACCGGGCACTCGAGCTCGCCACCGGCCGCTACGTCTACTTCCTCGGCGCGGACGACACCCTCGGTGCCGAGGCCATGGAGCGGCTGGTGGCCACCGCGGACGAACTCGACGCGGACATCGTCCTGGGCCGGCTGGTCGGCACCGGCGGCCGGGTGGTCAACCAGGCCGTCTACGAGCCGGGCAACCGCGACGACATCGACCTGGTCAACTCGGCGCTGCCCTGGGCGCTGTCCAACACCAAGCTGTTCCGGCGCTCGCTGATCGAAGAGCACGGGATCCGCTACCCGGAGGACCTGCGTTCCGGCAGCGACCAGCCGTTCACCATCCGCGCGGTGGTGGCGGCCCGGCGGATCGCGGTCCGCTCCGACTACGAGTTCTACTTCGCGGCCCGCCGCGCGGACTCCAGCAACATCACCTACCGCACCTCGCTGTCCGGCTTCGCCCGCGACACCGCGATCATCATGGACGCCGCGGCCGATGTGATCACCGATCCGGTGGCCCGGGCCAAGGTGCTGCACCGGCACTTCACCTGGGAGCTGGGCAAGCTGCTCGGCAAGCGGTTCCTCACGGTCGACCGCGAGGAGCAGCGCCGGGTGCAGGAGGGCGTTCGCAAGCTCGCGGAGACCTACCTGACCGACGAGATCCGGGCCGGCCTGGACGTGCAGCGCCGGGTGCCGCTGAGCATCGCGCAGTTCGGCACCCTCGACGACCTGATCGCGGTGGCCCGGCACCAGGCGCAGCACGGCTTCTCCCCGCTCACGTTCAGCGACGACCGTTACTACATCGGCTATCCCGGCTTCCGCGCCGGCTTCCCCGACGAGTGGTTCGACGCCACCTCGCAGCTGCGCCGCACCGCCCACCAGGACGGGCCGGCGCGGGTCCACTGGGGACGCGCGTCCGACGGCCGTAAGGCGCTGGTGGTCACCTGGCGCAGCCTGCTGACCGACCTGGAACCGACCGGTCCCGCCGCGGTGCAGATCGCGCTGGGCCGCCGGCAGGCCGAGTTCACGGCGCGGAGCGACGGCAGGGACGGCTCCGTCATCACCGCGGTGCTGCCGCTCGACGTGCTGGTGGACGGGACGGTCGTCAAGCGTGCCCGGCGGCTGCGGCTCTCCGGCTCCGGCGAGGACGAGAACTACAGCTACGCCGTGATCGCCGCCGACGTCAGTGCCGCCCAGCGCCGGGTGCACCGGCGCGGCGCCGGCCTCTACCTGATCAGCGCCGCCCTCGACGAGAGCGGCCGGATCGGCGTCGTCGCCGTGCCGCTGACCCCGCGCCGGGTCGTCGGCCGGGTGCTGCGCAAGCTGGGCATGCGCCGCCCGTAAGGCTGAGCCCGCCTGGGGCCGGGCGCCGTCCGGACCGGCGGGTGCGTCGTCGCCGCCCGCCAGAGATTCGGATAATGCTGCCCTGTACGGTCGCTGTGGCGACAGGTGACCGTCCAGGTTGTCGAGGGGAAACTGTGGACCAGGAGTGCAACGTATGACAGCCAGCGAGCGGAAGCCCCGCCTGTTGTATCTCGCCTTCTACTTTCCACCCTCGCGGGCCAGCGGCGTCTACCGGGCGCGGGCGACGGCCAACCACTTCGCGCGCGCCGGATGGGACGTCACCGTCCTGGCCGCGCCGCTGGGCTTCCTCTATGACGTGATCGGCTCCACGGACGACAAGCTGCTCGAAACCGTCGATCCGCAGGTCTCGGTCGAACGGCCCGAGCTCGACACGTTCCGGTGGGAGCAGGAACTGCAGAACATGAGCTGGATGCGCGGCATGATGCCGAACGTTTCCAAGCGGTTCTTCGAGTGGCGCGAGGCCAAGCAGTTCCCCGAGCCCTACGTCTCGTGGGCACGATCGTCGGTGGTCAAGGGTCTCAAGCTGCACCGGCGCAAGAAGTTCGACGCGGTGCTGGCCACGGGAAACCCGTTCGGTGCCTTCGCCGCCGCCTGGGCGATCGGCAAGCTGGCCCGGATCCCGTACGTGATCGACTACCGCGACTCCTGGACCCTCGACCTGTTCAAGGACGAACCCGCGTTCCCGCCGAAGCACCCGACGTGGAAATGGGAACGCCGCGTCATCGACAGCTCCGCGGCGGTGGTGTTCGTGAACAACGCGCTGCGCGACTGGCATGCCGAGCGCTACCCGGAGGCGGCGGACCGGATGATGGTCGTGCCGAACGGGTGGGATCCGGATCTGCTCGAGTTGCCGCCAACGCCCGAGGTGCCGGCCGAGCCGCAGCGCCCGCTCAACTTCAGCTATCTCGGCACGATCACCACCCATCAGCCGATGGAGGAGATGGCCGAGGCCTTCCGGATCGCCCGCGAGCACCCGGCGCTGGCCGGAGCGGAGCTCAACCTCTTCGGGCACCTCGGCTTCTTCCAGCAGAGCCACCTGAGCCTGCTGACGCGGCTCGGGCTGAACGCCTCCGGGAAGGTCGACCCGGACCTGGACGCCGGCCTGCGGCTGCGGGGGCCGGTGGCGAAGACCGAGGTGTCGTCGGTCTACGCCGACAGTGACGCGCTGGTGTTCCTGGCGGCCGGTGGCCGTTACGTCACCTCGGGCAAGATCTTCGAGTACATGGCGACCGGCCGGCCGATCGTCTCGGTGCATGCGCCGGACATCGCCGCGCGCGAGGTCCTCGAGGGCTACCCGCTGTGGTTCCACGCCGACAGCCTCGACCCCGAGAAGCTGGCGCAGTCCTTCATCGAGGCCGGCATCGCGGCGCGTCAGGCGGACCCGGAAACCCGCGAGGCCGCCCGCCGGCATGCCACCATCTTCAAGCGGGACGCGCTGCTGGCGCCGCTGGAAGCTCGTCTGCGTCAGGAGTTGTCGTCGTGAGTACGTCAGCCGACCCGGTGACCAGGCCGCGCGTCGTCGTCATCGCCCTGGGCTACAAGCCGGCCTGGCGGGTGCGGTCCTACGTGCAGGACCTCGTGGACGCCGACGTCGAGGTCGACCTGCTCCTCGCGGAGAACAGCAGCACGAACGACGTCGAGATCGATCCCCGGGTCCGGGTGCACCGCGTGTTCGGGGTGGAGGCGGCCGAGGTTCTGGTCCGGCGGATCGAGCGTGGCGTTCTGTTCACCCTGCCGGGCAAGGTGCTCGGCAAGGCCCGGTCGATGACCGTCGACCGGGCGGCGCTCAAGCCGGTGGACGTCGGCCTGTCGGTGACCCAGCGGGCACAGTCGTGGGTGTCCCGGGGCATCCACCGCAAGCTGTTCTGGCCGGCGTTCAAGATGATGCGCCCGATGATGCTGTCGCGTAAGGCGCGGGGTCCCGCCATGAAGCTGGACCTGGCCCGGGCCGACCGCATCGTGGCCGCCGATCACGCGGCCGTGCCGCTGGCGTGGCGGCTGTCGCGCCGCTATCCCGGCGTCCGCACGACGACGTCCCTGGATCGCAAGCCGTACGTCGGATAGCCGTACCGGGAGGGGCCCCTCGCGGGGCCCCGGCCCGTCAGCGTGCGGCGAAGCGCTCGGCCAATACCTCGACGACCCGCTTTGCCGCCGCGCCGTCGCCGTACGGCGTGCCGCGCTCGGCGGTCGGCGCGGGCCGGGTGGCCAGCGTCTTCCAGGAGTCCCCGAGGTCGTCGGGGTCGGTCACCAGGTGGTTCCAGCCGTCGGCGAGCGTCTCCACCCACTCCGTCTCGCTGCGCAGCGTCGTGCACGGGCGGCCCAGCAGGTAGGCCTCCTTCTGCAGGCCACCGGAGTCGGTGACCACGCCGGCTGAGCCGAGCACCGCGGCCACCATCGAGGCGTACGGCAGCGGCGCGCCGACGTGCACGGCCCCGCGCTGCAGCTCGAGTCCCTGAGCCTGCGCCCGGGCGATGAGGCGCGGGTGTGCCAGCAGCGCCACCGGGACGGGCAGGTCGGCGAGCGCACCCACGAGCTGGGCCAGCCGCTTCGGGTCGTCGGTGTTCTCCGCGCGGTGCAGGGTGGCGAGCAGGTACGGCTGCGCCGGGTCGATGCCGTCGGGCAGCACCGGTGCGGAGTGCCGCCCGGCCAGCACGTCGTCGCGGACCCGATGGCAGACGTCGACCATGACGTCGCCGACCAGCGTCGTGCGGTCGCCCAGGCCCTCGGCCCGCAGGTGGCGCACGGCCTCCTCGGTCGGCGCGAGCAGCAGGTCGGCCGCGTGGTCGGTGAGCACGCGGTTGTGCTCCTCGGGCATCCGGCGGTTGAACGAGCGCAGGCCGGCCTCGAGGTGCGCCACCGGGATGTGCATCTTGACCGCGGCGACGGCGCCGGCGAGCGTCGAGTTCGTGTCGCCGTACACCAGGACCCAGTCCGGCTTCTCCAGCTCCAGCACCGGGTCCATCGCGCTCAGCACGGCACCGGTCTGCACGCCGTGGCTGCCCGAGCCGACACCCAGGTGCACGTCCGGGTCCGGGATCCCGAGCCCGGTGAAGAAGACGTCCGAGAGGTTGGCGTCGTAGTGCTGTCCGGTGTGGACGATCACGTGCTGGTGGTGTGTGCCGGCGAACGCGTGCGCGATGGGCGCCAGCTTCACCAACTGTGGCCGAGCACCGACAATACTCAGGACCTTCATCGCAGACTTACTCCGTGAGCTCGGGGATCCATACAGGGATCGAAGGGGCTAGATCTTCTGGCCGGGGGTCTCGTCGGCGGCACCGCGCTTGCGCCAGATGCGGACGAGCCCGACCGGCACGCTGACGATGGCCTTGCCGGGCTTGCGCGCGCCCTGCACGACGGTGTTTCCGACCCGGAAGGTCGTCGACGCGCGCAGGTTGGCGACGTCGTTGCGCGCCCGCTCGACCCGGGCGTCCGCCTTCGCGACCGTGGTGGCGAGCTCCTTCTCCAGCTGCCGGATCCGCTTGTCCTGCTCCTTCAGCCGGTCGCCGGCCTCGGCCAGCTTGAGGCGCAGGGGCCGGCTGAGCAGGTCGCCGAACACGTACTCACCGGTCAGGCGCAGCAGGGCGCGGAGGTCGGGCTCGTCACCGTCGGCGACGATCGGCGCGTCCGAGAGGTGAGTGCGCAGCGGGATGAGGCGGTCGACCCGCGCGGCCACGACGGCGCAGTGCGCACCCTGCCCCGCGGCGTTGTCGATCGGAATCACCTGAAGCACCTGGCACCCGGCGGTGACCAGCTCCTCGAGGACCTGGTGGTAGGGCAGGTCCAGCAGGGGCCAGCCGAGCAGAATCATCGCCCGGCCGCCGACGGGCAGGTCCCGCAGCGCCGGCGCGACCGCCTCCGCCTCGACCTGGGTGCCCTGCCTGGGCCCCACGAAACCGACCAACAGGGTGTCGGCGTCCATCTTCTCGCCCGGCGCGTACGGCCGGTACGCGGTCTCCTCCGGAGCGCGGAGCTGCTCCCGCAGTACCTCCCCGGTCGCGCTGACCTCGACGATGGTCGTTACGTCGTCGAAGAGCGGAAGCAGTTCTCGAATAAGCATGTCGTCGCCGTTCCTCAGCCGATGCGGGTAAAGGTATAGAACCCGATAGGGCTCCGTCGGAAGCGGTACGGCTCCCAGTCGTCGAAGCGAAGGCCGCAGGCGTCCAGCAACGGCAGGTAGCGGTCGCGGCCCCGGCAGACCTGGTAGCTGCCGAAGACGTGGTCGTGGTCCTGTCCCCAGTCACCGATGATCAGCTTGCCGCCGAGCCGGACCAGTGAGGCCAGGTTGCGCACGGACCGGGTCCATTCCGCATCGTCCATGATGTGGAAGAGCACGTCGACCGTCATGACGGCGTCATAGAGCCAGGGTGACCGCCAGCCCGACAGGGAGCTCTGCTGATAGCGCGGGCCGCCGCCCAGGTCGTTGCACTGGGCGATCGCCGCCTCGCTCTGGTCGATGCCGTCGACCTGGTGACCGAATTTGGCGAGCTCCCGGCTGAAGTAGCCCTTGCCGCAGCCGGCGTCCAGCAGGTGGAGCGGCGCGGCGGGGCTGTTGTGCAGGCCGATGCGGTCCATGAGCATGGTCAGCCGGCGCAGGTAGAACATGTAGTTTGTGGCCTCGTCGAAAGAGATGTGGCCACCCGATCGTAGATCGGACTCCCGCTGATGGCGGTCGTTCCAGAACTTCGAGACTTCCGCCTCGGTGAGCACCGTCATGGCATGATCCACTTTCGCGGGCGGGAACAGTGATGCGATCCTGCGCAGACTAGTACCTCGTTCGGGTCCGTGGTCATCAGCCCCCGGACGCCGATCGGGGAACGCGAGGGTCAGGAGATGTGGTCGACGCTGTAGGCCAGGCCGACCCGGCTGCCGGTGCCGAGGGTGTCCATCACCTGCGCCGCTTCCGGCATGGAAACCGGGTCGGCGATGACGATCCAGTCGAACGGGCGCGGGCTGCGGGTGATGTGCTGCGCGACGAGCGCGCTGCGGGTGTCTCCCCGCAGCCGCTGGTAGGCCGGCATGAACACGCGCCGGTGGAACCGGTCGGCGACCTTCTTCTTGTACGCGCCGGCGGCACGCTTACCCCGTCGGCCGAGCACCTTCCTCAGCAGGAACTCAGGACCGCGGTAGACGACCAGGCGCTCGATCCGCAGGGGCAGCTGGGCCCGCTGCAGTGACGCGGAGTCGATCACCGTGACGCCGGTGGCGAACCCGGCACGCTGCCACGGCGCGATCGACTCGACCATCACGGTGGCGGTGCCGCCGTCCGCGACCACCTTGGCGCACTCCTCGACCACGGCTCGCTTGCGGCTCGCGCCCAGCGCCAGAAACAGGATATTCACTCGAACCACACTCGGTGATGCATCCGGGCCACGGCGGGGTAGCCGTAGCGTTCGTTGAGCGTCTGCTGGGCCTTGTCCAGATCGAGCCCCTGCGGGAACCGGTCGCGCAGGCGCCGGTAGCCCTCGACCAGCGAGGCGTCGTCCTCCTCGACGGCGACGAGTTCGCCGGCGGCGTCCTCGATCCCGGCGAGCGTCTCCTCCGGACCGCCGCATCGGGTGACCAGCACCGGCATCCCGGCGGCCACCGCCTCGACCACGGTCACGCCGAAGCTCTCCCAGCGGCTGGCGTGCACCAGCAGATCGTGCTCGCGCATCATCTGCAACGCGACCTCGGGCCCGACCGATCCGGCGAAGGTCACCACGTCCTGGACGCCGAGTTCCTCGGCCCGCTTGCGCAACTGGCCGCCGAGCTCACCGTCGCCGACGATGGTGAGCGTGAGCGCCGGGTCCTCGGCGTGGCACTTCGCGAACGCCTCCAGCAGCCAGTTGACACCCTTGCGCGGGATCAGGCCGCCGAGGAACAGCCAGCGGCGCAGCGCGGTCACCGGCTCCGGGCGGGGGTGATCGAAGGAGATCGGGTTGGGCACCAGGCTGACCTTCGCGGCGTGCCGGGGCAGCGCCTTCAGCAGCACGTCCCGGGTGCCGTCGCCGACCACGAACAGGCCCTCGCAGCGGTCCAGCACCTTGTCGTACATCTCCCGGGCGTCGCTCTGATCGAGCAACTGCTCCAGGAAGCTGGCGTGCTCGGTGACGAACAGCCTGGTCTCCGGCCGCAGGTGATCGAGCACGGCCCAGCCGCTCGGCAGCGCCTCGTGCACGTGGACCACATCCGCGTCGATGAGCTTGCCGTCGAGCGCGGCGCGCAGGGTCGCCTCGTGGCGTGTCGCGGTGTCCGCGAAGCCGACCTCCGCCGGCATCGGCACCGGCAGGTAGTTGAGCGTCGCGCCGGCGACCGTCGACGAGACCCGCTTGGTCCGCGGCAGCAGCGCCAGATGCGCCCGGTTGACCGCCTTGTCCTGGTCGGCGGAGATCTTCGCCGACCAGCGGTCGCCGTGGATGACCGTCATCGAGTCACACCCGGGCGCCGTCGCCTCCACCATCGTCTGTACGAAGGCACCGCGGAACGGCAGCAGCCGGGTCGGGTACCACGGCGTGACCACCGTTACGTGCCGCGAGCCGGTGGGCACCGTCATCGGGCGGCCTGGGGAAGCGACTCGGCTGCGGTTTCCGGGTCGGCCGTGCCGGCCGGCTCGGCGACCGCGGCGACGGCGGGAACGAGCTCGGAGTAGACCTGGTCGAGCACGGCGGCCTGCGCCTCCCAGGTCCAGCTCAGCAGCAGCTCCTCCTTGTACGCGGCGCGGTACTTGTCGGGGTCGGCCAGCACCAGGCGAACCACGCGGACGAAGTCGTCGAGATCCTGCGCCTTGAAGACCTCGCCCTGGTTGGTGCTGCGCACCATCGCGGCCATGGTCCGGATGTCGCTGGTGATCAGCGGCAGGCGGGCGTGCGAGTACTCGAAGAACTTGTTGCTCAGCGCGATCTCGTGGTTGGGCAGGTGGTGCAGCGGGCTGACCGCCGCGTCCGCCGTGCGCAGGTAGTCGGACACCTGCCAGTGCGGGACGTAGGGCAGCATGTGCACCCGGTCGGCGACGCCCAGCGCCTCCGCCCGCTCGCGTGCCTTGTCGACCGGCGAGTTCTTGCCGTTCGGGTGCACCGAGACCATCGCCACGTGCACCTCGGGCAGGTGCGGCAGCGCGTCGATGATGATGTCGACGCCGCGCACCGGGGTGATGCCACCGACGTACGCGAGCAGGGGCACGTCCGGCCCGATGCCGCAGTCGGCCCGCAGATCGGGCACGGCCGCGGCGCTCTCGTCCGAGGCGGGTGCCTGCACGGGCGAGTTCATCACCACGTTCGGCTTGGTGGCCAGCCCGTGCTCCTCCTGGAGCAGGTCGGCCAGCGGCGGCGAGACGGTGACCACGGCGTCGGCGAACGGCACGAACTCGGCCTCGTGCGCGGCGACCGCGGGCAGCCAGCGCGGGTTGTGCCGCGGCACCAGCCCGGGTGCGTACTCGTGTGCGTCCCAGACCAGCTTGGTGTTGCGGCCCTTGGCCCGGGCCCGGATGGTGGCGCGCGCGCCGACCGCGAGCATCCGGAAGTCGTTGGCGTGGATGATGTCCGGCTCGAGCTTGTCGATCACATTGCGGAAGGCGAGCTCCCACTGCCACAGCGACGGGTCGAGCCGGCGCCAGGCGCGGTCGCCCATGAGCGCCTTCCAGATCCAGATCGGCGCCCGGTTGAGGATCTTGGTGTTGTCCTTGCGGGCCTCGCGCAGCCGCCGCGTCTCGGAGGCGCGCAGCCGCGTCCACACGGCGAGCGACTTGGTGGTGACCCGGGCCGGCAGCAGCGCGGCCTTGCCCATGGCGTGTGCGGCCGGGGAACCGCCGGCCCGGCGCTTGGCGTTGAGCAGCGCGAAACGGGTGGTCAGGTCGGCGTGCCGGACCTTCACCAGCTCCAGCCGGTAGGCCTGCTCCTTGCCCGGCGGGTAGGCCAGCGGCCGGCGCAGGCTGCGGCGCCAGGCGGTCGGCGCGACGGTCAGCTTGTCGCCCATCGGCACCAGGCGCACCTCGGCGTCGCCGATCATCCAGCTCTCGAGCGGCGAATCGCGGCGCTCGCCGAGGAGGATGACCTCCCACCCGGCGGCGGCCATGGACCGCGCTTCCTTCTGCACTCGGGAGTCGCCCCGCACGTCGTTGTCAACGAGCATGACAACACGGCCGCGCGTGGCCCTGGCCTGGTTGGCGGGCATGGGTGATCCTCCTGCTGAACGCAATTTCGGCGCGTGACGGGGGAAGGTTACCTTGCCGCGTCCAGCCTGGCTCATGGCGTCCAGTCGGCGTAGCCGGTAGCACTTCAGCCGTACAGCGGCGGCGGGCCGTACAGTTTTTTGTGACCGCCTCGCCCCTCTTGGCGGCGGAGCGTATTCTCCGGGACCGCCTCGGCCCTCTCGGCGGCGGCGGCTATGTATTCTCCATCGACGTGGTCCCTCGTTATTGCCACATTCCACGTCGTGAGCACCATCACCCACACCAGCCGAATAGCCGGCCGTTCGACGCCGGCTTAGCAGGAGGATGTCCCCCAGCATGAAGATCTGTGTCGTCGCCCTGGGCAAGATCGGGCTGCCGCTCGCCGTCCAGTTCGCGTCCAAGGGACACACCGTGATCGGTGCGGACGTCTCCGAGCCGACCGTCCGCACGGTCAACGAAGGCCTCGTGCCCTTCCCCGGAGAGGCCGACCTCGACGTCAAGCTGAGCCAGGCGGTCAACGCCGGCCTGCTGACGGCCACCACCGACACCGCGGCCGCGGTCGCGCAGGCCGACGCCGTCGTGGTCGTGGTTCCGCTGTTCGTCGACGGCGAGGGCATCCCCGACTTCGGCTGGATGGAGTCCGCCACCCGGGACATCGCCCGTGGCCTGCGGCCCGGCACCCTGGTCAGCTACGAGACCACGCTGCCGGTCGGCACCACCCGCAACCGCTGGGCGCCGCTGATCGAGGAGGGCTCCGGCCTGGTCGCCGGGCGCGACTTCCACCTGGTCTTCAGCCCCGAGCGGGTGCTCACCGGCCGGGTCTTCGCCGACCTGCGCAAGTACCCGAAGCTGATCGGCGGCGTCGACGCCGGGTCGGCGCAGCGCGGCGTGGAGTTCTACGAGGCGGTGCTCGACTTCGACGAGCGTCCCGACCTCAGCCGCGCCAACGGCGTCTGGGACCTCGGCTCGGCCGAGGCCGCCGAGCTGGCGAAGCTGGCCGAGACGACCTACCGGGACGTCAACATCGGGCTGGCGAACCAGTTCGCCCGGTTCGCGGACACCGTCGACGTCGACGTGAACCTCGTCATCGACGCCTGCAACACCCAGCCGTACAGCCACATCCACCGGCCGGGCATCGCGGTCGGCGGTCACTGCATCCCCGTGTACCCGCGGCTCTACCTCTGGAACGACCCGTCGGCCACGGTCGTGCGTGCCGCCCGCGAGGCGAACGCCGCGATGCCGGCGTACGCGGTGGACCTGCTCGCCGCCGCGGTCGGTGACCTCGACGGGCTCGGCGTGCTGGTGCTCGGCGCGGCGTACCGGGGCGGGGTCAAGGAGACCGCGTTCTCCGGTGTCTTCGCGACGGTGGAGGAGCTGCGCCGCCGCAACGCGAAGCCGTACGTGTCCGACCCGATGTACAGCGCGGCGGAGCTGACCGCCCTGGGCCTGCCGCCGTGGGACGGCGAGCAGCTCGGTGCCGCGGTCGTGCAGGCGGACCACGCCGAGTACCGCACCCTCACCGGCGATGACCTGCCGGGCGTCAAGGTGCTGGTCGACGGGCGCCGGACCACCGACCCGGAGCGCCTCGAGGGCATCCGCCGGATCGTCATCGGCGGCTGATGACCTGGTCCCGGGGCGGCCCGCCGCCCCGGGACGATCATCATCGGGTTACCGGCGCTCGGGATCGCGGCTGACGATCTCGCCGCTCTCGTCCACCCAGCCCTTGGGCCGGGCCGGGTTGCCGGCCACCAGCTGGTAGGGCTGCACGTCCTTGGTCACGACCGAGCCGGCGGCGATCATCGCGTACTCGCCGACCTCGATGCCGCAGACCAGCGTGGCGTTGGCGCCGATCGAGGCGCCGCGGCGCACCAGCGTCGGGGTGATCTTCCAGTCCGCGTTCTGGGCCCGGGGCCGCAGGTCGTTGGTGAACACCACGCACGGCCCGACGAAGACCTCGTCCTCGATCGTGACGCCCTGGTACACCGAGACGTTGTTCTGAATCTTGACGCGGCTGCCCACGACGGCGTTGGCGTCGAGGTACACGTTGCGGCCGATCACGCAGTCGTCGCCGACGACGGCGGACGAGCGGACATGGGCGAGATGCCAGACCTTCGTCCCCGCGCCGACCTGGGCACCGTCCTCCACGTCCGCGGACGGGTGAACGAAGGGCGGCCTGCTCTCAATGTTGGTGTCTTCCATCAGGGCAGTGTGATGCCCGGCCTGCCGGTTGTCGAAATCGGGAGATAATTCCGGCATCTCGCCCGGTGCTACCATCGGCGCACCCCCGTGGTCTAGTATCGATCGGTCTGCGTATATATATGACCCCCTTCAGCGTCGTCATCCCCGCGTGGGGCGTCCAGGGATATCTCGCCGAATGCCTCGATTCGGTGCTCGAGCAGCAGGGTGTCGACGCCGAGGTGATCGGCGTCGACGACGCGGCGCCGGACCACAGCGGCGAGGTGCTCGACCAGCGCGCGGCGACCGATTCCCGGCTGACCGTGGTGCACCTCGACACCAACGGGGGGCCGGGCCCGGCCCGCAACGCCGGCCTGGAGCGGGCGACCGGCGACTACGTCTGGTTCGTCGACGGCGACGACCGGATCGTTCCCGGAGCGCTGCGCGTGATCGAGGCCCGGCTGCGCGAGGAGAAGCCCGACGTGCTCGTCGTGGGCGTCGCGCGCGAGCGGTGGAACAGGTCCGTCTCACCCTGGCGCATCCCGGCGGCGGTTTCGCCGGGGGCCGATGCGCTGACCAGGCCGGCACCCCCGCTGGGCGCGCTGCTGGTGCGCCGGCAGTTCCTGCTCGAATCGGGCATCCGGTTCCGGCCGGGCGGGTACGAGGACGTCGCGTTCGCGTACCAGGTGCTCGCCGAGGCCGCGAGCGTCGCGGTGCTGGAGCCCGCCTGCTACATCCACCGGCTGGACCGCGCTGGCTCGTTCCACACCACCCGGTCGAAGCGGCACGCCGACGCGGTGGCCCAGTACGACCACGCGCTGAGCCGCCCGGTGTGCGCCGAGGCCGCACCCAAGCTGCGCCGGCGGGCGCTGAGCCAGGCCGTCACCGAGCTGCTGAAGATCATGGAGGACGGCGCCCGGGTGCCCCGGAATGACCGCCGCCCGATGTTCGCGGCGATCTCCGGGCTGCTGCGCAGGCACGAGGCCGGCGCCGCCCCGCGCCCCGGCGGGGTAGCCGGCCTGCGGCTCCGGCTGATCGCGGCCGGCTCCTTCGCGGGGTACCGGGCGGTCAACGGCGCCGGCGGCCGGGTCCGGGCGGCGCGCAAGGCGGCCGGCACCGCCAAGGCGCGGCTGCGCAAGCGCGGCCTGCGCTGGTACTACCGGTGGCAACTGCGCCGCCCCATCGACGAGAACCTGGCGGTCTACGCGGCGTACTGGTACCGCGGCTATGCCTGCAATCCGGCCGCCATCTACGAGAAGGCCCGGGAGCTCGCACCCGGTGTCCGGGGCGTCTGGGTCGTCAAGCCGGGCCGGGCCGCGATGCCCGAGGGTGTCCCCTATGTGGTCTCCGGCAGCCGGGCCTACTACCGGGCCATCGCGCGGGCGAAGTATCTGATCAACAACGCCACCTTCCCGCCCGCCGTGGTCAAGCGGCCCGGCGCGGTGCATGTGCAGACGCACCACGGCACGCCGCTCAAGACGATGGGCCTCGACCAGCCGAAGTTCCCCGCCTCCACGGTCGGCTACGACGCCGAGCGGATGCGCCGCAACATCGCGAAGTGGGACTTCAGCATCACCGCGAACCGGCACACCACGCTGCTCTGGGACCGGCAGTTCCCGATCAGGGGCGAGACGCTGGAGACCGGCTACCCGCGCAACGACCGCCTGGCCCGGGCCACGGCGCAGGACGTCGCGGCGGCCCGCGCCGAGCTCGGCATCGCGCCCGGCGAGCGGACCGTGCTCTACGCGCCGACCCACCGGGAATGGCACGCCACCTTCACGCCGGTGCTCGACGTCGACGCGCTCGCCGAGGCGCTGGGCCCGGACACCCGGGTCCTGCTGCGCGGCCATTACTTCTATGGCATGGCGGGCTTTCCCTGCCTGCACCCGCGGGTCACCGACGTGTCGTCGTTCCAGCCGGTGGAGACGCTCTACCTGGCCGCCGACGTATTGATCACCGACTTCTCCTCGGTGATGTTCGATTACGCGGTCCTGGACCGGCCATTGGTGATCTTCGCGCCCGACTGGGAGATCTACCGGGCCGTGCGTGGCGTCACCTTCGACCTTTCCACCGAGCACCCCGGCACCTTCGTTCGCGATTTCGACGAACTGGTCGCCGCATTCCGCACCGGTCAGCCCGACAGCGCGCAGGCCGCGCGGGCCCGGGCCGCCTTCCGGGAACGGTTCTGCTCCCTCGAGGACGGCAACGCGTCCGAGCGGGTCGTCCGCCGGATATTTCTGAACGATCGAAAGGCCTCCGGCGATGCCTGAGCTCATCAACGGGTTGGTGAGCGTCATCGTGCCGATCTACAACGTGGAGCCCTTCCTGCGGGACTGTCTCGACTCGCTGCGCGCACAGACCTACACCGACCTGCAGGTGCTGCTGGTCGACGACGGGAGCACCGACGGCTGCGCGGCCATCGCCGAGGAGTTCGTCGCGGCCGACCCCCGCTTCCGGCTGATCAGCCAGGCCAACGCGGGCCTCAGCGCGGCCCGCAACGTCGCCGTCCCGGTCGCCAACGGCGAGTACCTCGCGTTCGTCGACAGCGACGACGTGCTGGCCGCCCACGCGTACGAGTTGCTGGTGCAGGCCATGGCCGGCGGCGCGGACTTCGCCAGCGGCGGCGTGCGCCGCTACTCCTCGCGCGGCACCTACCGCGGCGCGCCGCACAACGACGCGATCGCCGGCACCAACCTCAACACCCACGTGTCGAGCAATCCCCGGCTGCTGCGCGACCGGACCATCTGGAACAAGCTGTACCGGCGCAGCTTCTACGACCGGCACGGCTTCGAGTTCCCGGTCGGCCGGCTCTTCGAGGACGTGCCGGTCACCGTGCCGGCACACGCTCTGGCCACCAGCGTCGCGATCGTCCACGAGCCGATCTACTTCTGGCGGGTACGCGAGGGCGCGGTCCGCTCGATCACCCAGTCGGGCAGCGACCTGCGCAACCTCGTCGACCGGTTCTATTCGGTCAACCTGACCCGGCGGCTGCTCAAGGAGGCCGGTCAGCGCGAGCTCCTCAGGACGTACGAGGAGCAGGCGATCTGGGACAAGCTGAGCAGCTACCTCAAGTTCCTGCCGGCGGCCACGCCCGAGTTCCGCGCGACGTTCCTCGAGCTGGCGCAGGCGTACCTGGCCGAGCTCGACCCGGGCGCCGTCAACCGGCAGCCCGCGCAGTTCCGCCGGCACTGGCAGCTGATCCGGGACGGCCGCGTCGACGACCTGGTCGAGCTCATCGACAAGGGCTTCCGCAGGCGCCGGTCGCCCGCGCTGCCGAAGGTGGAGTCCGCCGTCCGCACGCTCGCCTGGCGCGACGGCCGGCTGGAGCTGACCGGCTACGCGTATGTGCCCGGCGACGCGCCGCGCCGGTTCGGCTCGTTGCGGCTGCTCTGGCTCTCCAGCGACGGCGGCCGCCGCAAGGTCCCGCTGCGCGCGCGGGCACACCGGGATCCGGCGGCCTCGGTGACCGAGCGGGCCGCGGGCTTCGCCGTCTCGGTGAATCCGACGTCGCTGCGGATGGGGAAGATCTGGCGCAGCGGCAGCTGGACGGTCGCGGTCGCCGTGGTCCGCGGCATCAAGCTGCACCGCAGCGGCATCCGGATGCCGGACGGCTGGGCCGACCCGCTGCCCCGGCGGCAGCTGGAGGCCGGGGTCTGGGTCGCCCCGATCGTCACCAAGGGCCGGCTGCGGCTGCGGGTCAGCAAGTCGGACGGCTGGCTGGTCGCCAGCCGCCGCGACGGCGGCGACCTCGTGATCGAGGGGCGGCTGCGCAACCCGCCCGGCGGCCCGATCCGGATAGAGCTGAGCCGGGTGCCGGGCATCGTCTCGCACCGGTTGCCGGCCGAGGTGAGCGAGACCCCGGAGGGCTTCGCCTTCGTCGCCCGGATTCCGCTCGCGGGCATCGCGCTGACCGTCGGCGACGACAACCACGCCGCGGGCCTCTACGCCCAGCGCTTCAAGATCGAGATCGTGGCGGCGCACAAGCCGGTGCACCTCATCGCCGACGACCGGTTCGTCGAGACTCGCACGATCGAGGGCACCGACGAGGTCTACACCGCCGTCTCCGAGGGCGGGTACGTGTACCTGTGCACCCGCCCGGCGGGCCCGGTGGTGACCGAGGCCCGGTGGAACTCCGACGGCGCCCTCGTGCTCGGCGGCGACGGCCCGCGCGCCGTGGACGGCGAGCTGGTGCTGCGCCTGCGCGGCCGGCGCAAGGACATCAGCCTGCCGCTGCGGGTCGTGGACGGGCGCTGGCAGGTGACGGTCGACCCGTCCGCCGTTCCGGGGCTGGCCGGGCCGCTGCCGCTGGTGGCGGGCAGCTGGGATCTCTCCTTCCGGTCCGCCGGCGCCTACCACCCCACGATCGTCCCGCTGGGCCTCGCCGGTGCGGTCGCCGCCGACCTGCCGGCACCGCGTACCGCCGACGGCGTGCGCGTCGTGCTGCGGACGACCGCGGGCGAGCGGGCCCTGCTGGTGGTCGAGGCCGCGCCGGTCGACCCGGTGGAGCAGGAACGCCTGCGGGCCGCGTACACGTCGATCACCGACGGCGCCGCGCTGCGCGACGTCGTGCTGTTCGACGCCGCGGCCGGGCGCCGCTTCGCCGACGACCCCGCCGCGATGCTGGCGGAGCTGGCCGGCCGGCCGGAGGCCCCGGCCGCCCGCTGGACCGTCGAGCGTGGCCAGCCGGTGCCGGCCGGCGCCGACCCGGTCACCCTCGGCAGCGAGGCCTGGTACGCCGCGCTCACCACCAGCCGCTGGATCGTCACCAACGACAACCTGCCGCGCTGGTTCAAGCCGCGCGACGGCCAGGTGGTGCTGCGCCTCGGCGGCGGCTGGCCGGTGGCCCGGTTCGGCGCGCGGGCCGTGGCCCATCCGCTCGGCCAGGAGCTGATCGATCAGCTGGACTCCGACGCGGCGAGCTGGACGGCGGTGGCCTCGCCGAGCGCCTCGGCCACCCCGGTGCTGCGCCGGGAGCTGCGGTTCGACGGGCCGGTGCTGGAGTACGGCCGCCCGGCGAACGAGCTCCTGACCACGATGGAGGCCGAGGCGGCCCGGGCCGAGGTGCTCAAGCGCCTCGACCTGCCCGCCGGCACCCGGCTGATCCTGTACGCGCCCACCCTGCGGCCGATGGACCTGCGCAAGCGCGGCTGGAGCGACCCGGGCAAGCTGCTGGACCTGCCGAACGTCGTGGCGGCCCTCCCGCCCGGCTACGAGCTGCTGGTGCGCCGGCACCCGGGGCTCGGCGACGACGTGCTGGGCCTGGTGCCCGGCGTGCTGGACGTCTCCGCCTATCCGCGGGTGGCCGAGCTGCTGCTCGCCGCCGACGTCCTGATCTCCGACTATTCGGCGTTGCTCGCCGACTTCGCGGTCACCGGCCGGCCGGCCTGGCTCTACGTCCCCGACCTCGAGGGGTTCGCGGCGTCGCCGGGCCTGAACGTCGACCTCGAGACGGCCGCGCCCGGGCCGCTGCTGCGCACCTCCGGCGAGGTGATCGCGGCGGTGCGGAACATCGGGCCGCTCACCGCCGAATACACGCCGGCGGCCAAGGCGTTCGCGGAGAGCCACCCGGCCGGCGGGGATCAGGCGGCGGTGAAGCTGGTCGACTGGCTGCTCGCCGGGCGCTGATCGCCGCATCGGCACGAACACCGTCAAGAGTGTCGATTTCTCGCCTCGGTCCGTGCGCCCGTTCGTGATCGAAGCTGGGGTGAGGCAGTATCCGTCGGGTGACACCGGCCACTATCGTTTCGCCATGACCTCCATCGCGCTCGCTGAGGAACTGCTCCTCCTCGCGTACGACGACCAGACCGGCAAGGCGACCGGTTCCCGCATCGGGCTCGACCTCGGCATGTCCGCGGCTGTGCTGGTGGACCTCGCGCTGGCCGGCCGGATCTCGTACGTGAACGGGAATCTGATAGTCACCGACCCCACGCCGATCGGCGAGCCGATCGCGGACCTGGTGCTGGCCAAGGCCGCGGCGGACGAGCCGCACACCCCGGCCCAGTGGGTCCAGCGGCTGCGGCACAACCTGCGCAACCGGGTCCTGCAGGATCTGATCCTCCGTGGCGTCGTGCGCGACGTGGACGAGACCCAGATGGGCCACATCCACGTGCACCGCTACCCGACGGCGGACCCCGCGTTCGAGGCCGAGATCCGCAAGCGGCTGGCCGAGGCCCTGATCACCGACGCGCCGCCGGACGAGCGGACGGCGGCCCTGGCCACCCTGCTCATCGCGGCCCGGATGGAGCCGGCCCTGCGCCTGCCGCCGGAGGAGGCTGCGCGGGCACACCAGCGGCTGGAGCAGATCGCCAGCGGCGCGGGCTTCTACGGGACGATGAACCTCGAGGACTCCATCGTGCGCCCGAGCGTCGCGCTCGTCGTGGCCACCCTGGGCCGCGCGATCTCCGCCGCCCTGGGCGCGCCGAAGGCCTGACCGGGATCTGGGGCCCGGCGGCCCCAGATCCGCACAGTCAGTCCAGGCCGAGCGCGGTGGCGATCTCCGGGCGCAGCCCGCGGTCGAGGGCGGCCTCGGCGCGCAGCCGGGCCGCCGCCAGGTCGCCGTCGGCGACCGGCTCCACCACCTCGAGGTACGCCTTGAGCTTCGGCTCGGTGCCCGACGGGCGGATCACCACGCGGGCGCGAGCCGTACGCAGGGTCAGCACGTCGGCGTCCGGCAGCCGGTCCTCGACGCTCGCCACCTCGTCGCCGAGCAGCGTCCGGGGCGGGTTCGCGCGGACCCGGGCCATCGCGCGGGTGATCTCCTCGAGGTCCTCCACCCGCATCGACAGCTGGCCGGTGCGGTGGACGCCGAACTCGGTGTCCAGGTCGGCGAGCCGGTCGGCGAGGGACTTTCCCTCGGCCTTGAGCGCGGCCGCCATCTCGGCGACGATCAGGGCGGCCGTGATGCCGTCCTTGTCGCGCACGAGGCCGGGCGCCACGCAGTAGCCGAGCGCCTCCTCGTAGCCGTAGGCCAGCTTCTCGGCGCCGCGCACGATCCACTTGAAGCCGGTCAGGGTCTCCGCGTACGGCACGCCGCGGGCGGCGCAGAGGGCGCGCAGCAGCGTGGACGAGACGATCGTGGTGGCGTAGGTGCCGGCCGTGCCGCGCCGGATCAGGTGATCGGCGAGCAGGATGCCGAGCTCGTCGCCGCTGAGCGGGCGCCAGCTGCCCGGCTCCGCGCCCGGCAGGGCCACGGCGCAGCGGTCGGCGTCGGGGTCGCTGGCGATGGCGAGGTCGGCGTCCAGCTTCGAGGCAAGCGCGAGCAGCAGGTCCATCGCGCCCGGCTCCTCCGGGTTGGGGAACGCGACGGTCGGGAACTCCGGGTCCGGCTCGGCCTGCTCGGCGACCACGCCCGGCGCGGGGAAGCCCGCCCGGGCGAACGCCGCGGCCAGCACCTCGCCGCCGACGCCGTGCAGGGGCGTGTAGGCCACCCGCAGATCGCGCGGGCCGGGCGAGACGACGCCGGCCGCGCTGTCGACGTACCCCTGGACGATGGGCTCGTCGAGGACCGTGCCGGGATCGCCGAGCGGGACCCGGGTGACCGCGTCGACCGCCTGGATGGCGGCCTCGATGCCGCTGTCGGCGGGCGGGACGATCTGCGCGCCGGCGCCGCCGGGCCCGCCGAGCTGGGCGCCCAGGTAGACCTTGTAGCCGTTGTCCTGTGGCGGGTTGTGGCTGGCGGTGACCATGACACCGGCGACCGCGTCCAGGGCCCGCACGGCGTACGCCAGCACCGGCGTCGGCAGCGGCCGGGGCAGTAGCAGGGCCGGGCGTCCGGCGCCGGTGGCCACCCGCGCGGTCTGCTGGGCGAACTCCCGCGAGCCGTGGCGGGCGTCGTAGCCGATGACCAGCGGTCCCCGGCCGCCCTGCGCGTCGAGCCAGCCGACCAGGCCGGCGGCCGCCCGGGTGACGACCGCGAGGTTCATGCCGTTCGGCCCGGCGCGCAGCCGGCCGCGCAGGCCGGCCGTCCCGAAGGTCAGCGGGCCGGCGAACCGGTCGGCGAGCTCATCCGCGCTGGCGGGGAGCCGGGAGAGCAGCTCCCGGATCTCGTCGCGCGCGGCCGGGTCGGGATCGTCGGCGAGCCAGGTCTCGGCCAGCCTGCGAAGGTCGTCTGTTGCCATGCTCTGTGGATAGCACGGCGGCCCGGGTCAGCCTGCGTTGAGGGTGAAGGTCTTGGCCATCTCGTCGAAGTAGGGCTTGTTGCCGGCGAACTGTTCCTCGGTGGTGGTGAGGTAGAAGGAGTACATCTTGCCGCCGGTGGTGGTCTGCCGCCAGATGCCGTGGCGCATGTCGTCGCCCTCGCCGCAGGTGTATTCGAACTGGGCGCCGGACTGCCCGGAGACCTCGACGTCGGTCGCACCGAGGTGGTGGAACGGCTTCGGGCAGTTCTTCGACTTGTTCGCCAGCGTGCCGGGCGCGGTCTCCTCGACGAACTTCCGCGGCGCGATCGATCCCGGCTCGACCAGGATCCGGACCTTCGTCGACTTGTCGTCCGGGTCGGAGTAGTCCACCCAGTTGCCGGACGCGGACCGGGTCCAGCCCTTCGGGACCTTGACCGTGACGGCCTTGTTGCCCTTGTAGTCCTGGGTCGCGACCGCGGCCGGGTCGGCCTGGCCGGTCGCCCGCGGCTGGTTCGGCGGCGCCACCGGGTCGTCCCCGCCGGACAGCGAGAGGACGAGCACCAGCACCAGCACGGCGAGCACGCCACCGCCGGCGGCGAGCTGGGTGTTACGCGGCCAGCCCTGCACCGTGCCGACGGCGCGGCGGGTGCCCTCGCGCACCGTGGTGACCGCGTTGTCGACCATCGCGCGGCGCTTGGCGGCCGGGCTCGTCACGACCGTGCCGGGCATCGGATCGCGGGCCGCGCGGGCGCCGTCCCACTGCCGCCGCGGCGGCAGCACGCTTGTCGCGTCGCTCTCCGCGGTGCCCGGCGGCGGGATGACGCTGGTCCGGTTGTTGTCGAGGGCGGGCGGCGGCGGGTAGGCGCCGGTGGGCGCGGACGCGGGCTCCGCCTCGGGGGCGCGCCGCCGGCCACCGCCGGTGCCGCCCGGCTTGAGCTTGGACAGGCGGCCGGTCAGCGACTCGCCGGGGGCGAGCATGGCCCGGCCGCCGATCTGGCCGGACGGCTTCGGCTGCTGCGGCGGCGGGATGGGCTGGGTCTCGGCCGCCGGCGGGCGCTGCGACGGGACCACCGAGTAGGGGTCCGTCATCATGTGCGGCGGCGCCTTGCTGGCCAGCGGGCCGGCCAGCTGCTGGCGCAGCATGGTGCGCGCATTCTGCACGTCGAAGCGCCGGGCCGGGTCCTTCTCCAGCAGCCCCATCAGCACCGGGGTCAGCGAGCCGGCGCGCACCGCCGGGGTCGGCGGGTCCTCGACGACCGCGTGCATCGTCTCGATCGGGTCGCCCTTGTCGAACGGCGGGCGGCCCTCGATCGCGGTGTAGAGCGTGACGCCGAGCGAGAACAGGTCGCTGGGCGGGCCGAAGTCGCTGCCCATGGCCCGCTCGGGCGAGATGAAGTGCGGCGAGCCGAGCACCATGCCGGGCGTGGTCAGCTGCACGTCGGTGGGCATCCGGGCGACGCCGAAGTCGGTGAGCACGCAGCGGCCGTCGGTGCAGATCAGGACGTTGGCCGGCTTGACGTCGCGGTGCAGCACGCCGTGCGCGTGTGCCACCTCGAGCGCGCCGAGCAGCGCGATGCCGATCTTCGCCACCACGCGGGGCGCGACCGGGCCGTCCTCGATGACCATGTCGGCGAGGCTGCGGGCCTCCAGCAGCTCCATGACGATCCACGGGCGGCCGTTCTCGTGCACCACGTCGTAGACCTGCACGACCGCCGGGTGCTGCAGGGCGGCGGCGGCGCGGGCTTCGCGCATGGTCCGCTCATACATCGAGTCGCGGTCGCTGGGTGCCAGGCCGGGCGGGAGGATGACCTCCTTGATGGCGACGTCGCGGCGCAGCAGCGTGTCCGCGGCGCGCCAGACCGTGCCCATGCCACCGTGGCCGACCGCGGCGCGCAGCGTGTACCGCCCGCCGATGAGCGTGCCCGGTGCCGCGCGTCCGCTGGTCGGAGCAGAGTTGCTACCGCTCCAGGTCGGAATCTGAGTCACGTGAGATGCCACCGAGGGGGTGTAGGGGCTGTCGGCCAACCAGGCTATCTTGCCGGTTGCCACCCCTTTTCGGAAAGTCGCCGAGGGGGTGTTATCCAGAACTCGACCGTGGGTAGCCGTCCTGTCGCGTACGGTGGAACTTTTCGGACGGAGAGTGCAAAACCCCTCACGCCCGCGTGCTTAACGCTGCTTTAGGATCGGCACTGTGAACGCAGAATCCGGGTTCGAGATCAAGCCGGTCTACGGCAGCGGTGACGTGGCGCCCGACGTCGACCGGAGGCTCGGCGAGCCCGGCGCCTATCCGTACACCCGCGGCGTCTATCCGACGATGTACACCGAGCGCCCGTGGACCATGCGGCAGTACGCGGGCTTCGGCACCGCGGCCGAGTCCAACGCCCGCTACCACCAGCTGCTGGCGGCCGGGACGATGGGCCTCTCCGTCGCCTTCGACCTGCCCACCCAGATGGGCTACGACTCCGACGACCCCATCGCGCACGGCGAGGTCGGCAAGGTCGGCGTGGCCATCGACTCGATCGACGACATGCGGCAGCTCTTCGACGGCATTCCGCTGGGCAAGGTCTCCACGTCGATGACGATCAACGCGCCCGGCTCGCTGCTGCTGCTGCTCTATCAACTGGTCGCCGAGGAGCAGGGCGTCGCCGGCTCCGCGCTGACCGGCACGATCCAGAACGACATCCTGAAGGAGTACATCGCCCGCGGGACCTACATCTTCCCGCCGAAGCCGTCGCTGCGCCTGGTCGCCGACACGTTCGCCTACTGCCGCGCCGAGATCCCGAAGTGGAACACCATCTCGATCTCCGGCTACCACATGGCGGAGGCCGGCGCGACGCCCGCGCAGGAGATCGCGTTCACGCTGGCCAACGGCATCGAGTACGTGCGCGCCGCGATCGCCGCCGGCCTCGCGGTCGACGACTTCGCGCCCCGGCTCTCGTTCTTCTTCGTCGCCCGCACCACGCTGCTCGAGGAGATCGCGAAGTTCCGCGCGGCCCGGCGGATGTGGGCCCGGATCATGCGCGACGACTTCGGCGCGAAGAATCCGAAGTCGCTGATGCTGCGGTTCCACACCCAGACCGCCGGCGTGCAGCTCACCGCGCAGCAGCCGGAGGTCAACCTGGTCCGGGTCGCGGTGCAGGCGCTGGGCGCGGTCGCCGGCGGCACCCAGTCGCTGCACACCAACGCGTACGACGAGGCCATCGCGCTGCCCACGCAGAAGTCGGCCCGGCTCGCCCTGCGTACCCAGCAGGTGCTCGCGTACGAGAGCGGGCTGGTCGACACCGTCGACCCGTTCGCCGGCTCGTACGTGATCGAGGCCATGACCGACGAGGTCGAGGCCGCCGCGACCGCGCTGATCGAGCGGGTCTTCAGCTTCGGCTCGTCCGTCGAGGCGATCGAGCAGGGCTTCCAGAAGCAGGAGATCGAGACCTCGGCGTACCGGATCTCCCAGCAGATCGACAGCGGCGAGCGGGTCGTCGTCGGCGTGAACCGGTTCGGCGTCGACGAGGAGGAGAAGTACGAGCCGCTGCGGGTCGACCCCGCGATCGAGGCGAACCAGGCCGCCCGCCTGGCGAAGCTGCGCGCCGAACGAGACTCCGGCGCGGTCGGCTCGGCGCTGGAGGATTTGCGGAAGGCGGCGCAGGGCACGGAGAACGTCCTGCCCCCGATGCGCGCGGCCTTGCGACTGCGTGCCACCGTGGGCGAGGTATGCCACACGCTTCGCGACGTGTGGGGGGTATATCGCCCGGTTGAGCACTTCTGATCGAGGTCTCGGGCCGGGCCTGAACCGCGTCACCTACGCGATTCGTTACACGTTGTAGGAGTTGGTGAACTGATGCCGCCCGCAAAAGGCTCTTATCAGGGCTTTAGTGACACGGCGAGAGTTGATCAATGCGGGAATGGCGTTGCACAGCGTCACCTCATGAGGTCTAAGCTGTCGCGCGTTGCGGAAACCGGTTCAGTTGACGAGAGCGATAGAGAATCCGACGTGACAAGTGCCTTGACCGTGCCCGACAGCTCCCAGCTGGCGCCCTTCCCGGGCCCGCCTCCCGGCGCTGACCCGCTGCCCGGCCAGCTCGACCGCTGGCTCGCCTCCCGGGGCGCAGAACTGGTGGCGATCCGCCGGCACATCCACGCGCACCCGGAGCCGTCGCACGCCGAGTTCGAGACCGCCGCCCTGGTCGCCCGGGAGCTCGCCGTCGCCGGCCTGAGCCCGCAGCTGCTGCCCAAGGGCAACGGTCTGATCTGCGACATCGGCGAGGGCGACCGGGTGATCGCGTTCCGCGCGGACCTGGACGCGCTGCCGCTGCAGGACACCAAGGACGTGCCGTACCGCTCGACGGTCGATCGGGTCGCGCACGCCTGCGGCCACGACGTGCACACGACCGTGCTGCTCGGCCTCGGTCTCGCCCTGGCACAGCTGAACGATCAGGGCGAGCTGCCCGGCCGGGTCCGGCTGATCTTCCAGCCCGCCGAGGAGTGCGTGCCCTCGGGCGCGCCCGAGGTCATCGCGTCCGGCGCGCTCAAGGACGTCGCGGCGATCTACGCGCTGCACTGCTACCCCCAGCTGCCGGCCGGCCTGGTCGGGGTCCGATCGGGACCGTTCACGGCCGCGGCCGACACGGTCGAGGTGTGCCTCAGCGGCCCCGGCGGGCACACCGCCCGCCCGCACCTGACGGCCGATCTGGTGCACGCGCTGGGCCGGGTCATCGTCGACGTGCCCGCCCTGCTCGACCGCCGGGTCGACCCGCGGGCCGGCGTCTCGATGGTCTGGGGTGCGGTGCGCGCCGGGCAGGCGTTCAACGCGATCCCCGGCGAGGGCTCGGTGCTCGGCACGGTCCGCATCCTCAACCGCGAGGCCTGGCGCGAGGCGCCGGAGCTGATCACCAAGCTGGTCCGCGACGTGGTCGCCGCGACCGGCGCCGAGGTCGAGGTCAAATACACCCGGGGCGTCCCGCCGGTGATCAACGACCGGATGGCGGCCGCGGTGATCGCGGGCGCGGCCGGCGCGGCGCTGGGCCCCGACCGGGTGGTCGAGGCCGAGATCAGCATGGGTGGCGAGGACTTCGCCTTCTATCTGGAGAACGTGCCGGGCGCGATGATCCGGCTCGGCACCGGCGCGCCGGGCCAGGACGTGCACGTCGATCTCCACCAGGGTGGCTTCGACGTGGACGAGCGGTGCATCGGCTACGGGGTGCGGGTCATGGTGCACACCGCGCTCGCCGCCCTGTCGACGGGAGCCTTCTAGCGCCCTGCCGCCTCGGCGAGACGACAGGGCCGGCCGTTATTCGGAGTCCCGCGCCTTCGGCGCGGCCGGGGGAGCCGGTGGCGCCGGCTGCGGTGCCGGGGGCGCGGACTGGGGGCGGTGCGGGAATCCCGGGGGCGGGCCGTGCATCGCGTACGCGGGAACGGCCGGTGGCGCCGGGCGCGACCGGCGGTAGCGGCGGTAGGCCAGCAGGATCGCCCAGGCCGGGATGCCGATGGCGATGGCCCAGGGCAGCAGCCAGCCGAGAATCGTCAGCAGGACGGCCAGCGAGGCCAGCAGGCCCTTCCAGCCGTTCTCCAGGCCCGAGAGGAAGCCGGGCGGGCCGTCCTCGGCCTGCTTGGCCACGGCCTCCGGGTCGAGCAGGATCACCGTGATCGTCGACAGCGCGGTGAGGTCGGCCAGGCGGCGCTTCTTCGCCTGCAGCGACGCCAGGTCGGCCTCCCGCGTGGCGACCTCGCGCTCCAGCATCACCAGGTCGTTCAGGGACTTCGCCTGGGCGAGCAGCTTGCGTCCACTGTCCACCCGGGCCTGCTGGGTGGCGATCCGGGCGCCCAGGTCGATGGTCTGCTCGGTGACGTCCTCGGTGTTGATGCCGCGCTGCTCCTCGACGCCCAGTTCCTTCGCCAGCCGGCTCACCACGGTGGCGAACTGATCGGCCGGGACGCGCAACTCGAGGGTGGCGTCCGACGAGCCGGAGCCGCTGTTGCGCTTGTCGCCGCCGACGAAGCCGCCCGCCGCCGTGGCGATGCCGGTCGCTCGCGCCGCGGCGATGTTCACGTCGCCCACGCGTACCGTGATCGAGCCGGTGTAGATGATCGACCGCTGGTCGACGGCCAGGTTCGGCGCCTGCGCCGGCTGGTTCTTGCCCTGGTTGCTGTCCTGCCGGCCGCCCTGCTCGGCCGCGCCGGCCGCCGGCCCGGCCTCGGGGGCTTCGGCCGCCGGCCCGGCGGCGTCGGGCGCGGCGCCCGAGGTCGAAGCCTGATCACTCGCACCGTCGCTGCCACAACCCGCCAGAGCCAGTGTCACGGCCAGTCCGGCGGCGGCGATGGCCGCCGTAATCTTTCGTCTTGCACGCATGGATCCTCCGATGCCGGTTGAGCGATGCACCCTGAGACGCGCGGCGCGAGTGCGCCGGTTCCGGCAGACTGCGAGGTGAGCGGTCACGATTCGGCACCGGAGGGGTCCCGTGCGCGTCACGAAGTTCACGCATTCCTGTCTACGCATCGAAGGCGGCGGCGCCGTCCTGGTCGTCGATCCGGGCGCGTTCAGCGAGCGGTCCGCCCTGACCGGCGCGGATACCGTGCTGATCACGCACGAGCACTTCGACCATCTGGACGTGGACGGGCTCGCCGATGCCCTCGCCCGGCACCCCGGCCTGCGGGTGTACGCCCACCAGGAGGTGCTGCCCAAGCTGACCGCGTTCGCCGACGTGGTCACGGTGGTGTCGGCCGGTTCGACGTTCACGGCGGCGGGATTCAGCGTCCGCGCGTACGGCGGTCAGCACGCGATCATCCATCCGGACATACCGCGGATCGCCAACCTGGGCTACCTGATCTCCGACGACTCGGGCTCGGTCTACACGCCCGGCGACTCGTTCACGGTGCCCGACGAGCAGGTCGGCACCCTCTTCGTGCCGCTGAACGCGCCCTGGATGAAGCTGAGCGAGGCGATCGACTTCGTTCGCGCGGTCCGGCCGGACCGGGCGTTCGCGCTGCACGACCACCTGCTCACGCCGACCGGCGCGCAGGTCTCCGACGGGCACCTGGACCGGCTGGGCGGCACCAGGTACGCGCACGTCGCGCCCGGCACGACCCTCGACTGACGTGCCGGCCAGCACCGAGGACCTGATCCGCGCGCTGTACGAGGCGCCGCCGGAGGGCTTCGTCGCGGGCCGGGCCGCGGCGGTGGCCGACGCCCGCCGCTCCGGCGACAAGGAGACGGCGAAGCGCCTGGCCGCGCTGCGCAAGCCGACCGTGGCGGCATGGCTGGTGAACCTGCTGGCGCTGCGCCGGCCGGAGCTGATCGACGAGCTGGTCGAGCTCTCCACGGAGCTGCGCGCGGCCCAGCGCGGCCTGCACGGCGAGCAGCTGCGCGAGCTGTCCACCCAGCGCCGCCGGCTGGTGTCCGCGCTGGTCAACGCCGCGCAGCGACTGGCCGTCGAGGACGACCCCGGGCTGCGCGCGGTGAAGCTGCCGATGGCCGAGGTGGAGGCGACGCTGACCGCGGCGCTGGCCGAGCCGGAGATCGCCGAACAGGTCCGCGGTGGACGGCTGGTGCGGGCGGCGACGTACGCCGGCTTCGGCGAGGTGCCCCGGCCCCGGCTGCGCCTGGTCACCGCGGAGGATGCGCCCGAGGAGCCGGCATCCGCACCCTCCTCGCCCGTGCCGGACGAGCGGCGGCGGCGGGCCGAGGGCAAGGCCCGGCAGGAGCGGGCCGAACGGCGGCGCGAGCTCGAGCGGGAGCTGACCGCGGCGCGGGCGGCGGATCTGCGGGCGCGCACCCGGCTCGAGCGCGCCGAAACGGCGGAGCGTGACGCAGGACACGCCGTGGACGAGTTGGAGGAGCAGCTCGCCGAGCTCGAACGCCAGCGGATCGTGGCACAGGCGGAGCTGTCGCGCCGCAAGCTGGCCCGACGTTCGTCGGAACGCGATGCATCGGCGGCGCGGCGTCAGGTCGGCGATGTCGAGGCGGCCATCGAGGATCTCGATGCCGATGAAACGGATCATTAGCCGGTTTCCTGAACCGGTCAGGGGGGGCAGAATCGGGCAGGTGACCCCCGAACAGGCATCCGCCAGCGCCAAACCGGGACTCGCCGGCCTCATCGGGGCGTTCGCGGAGTCCCCGCAGACACTGCGCCGCGCGCGGCTGATGGGGTTGTCCGGCTGGGCCTACCACGTGGCGGCGCGCGCGGGCGCGCTCGGCGACGTGCGCCCCGAGACGGTCGCCGCGGCGATCGGCTTCATCGCGCCCGACGCCGTGACCGACGGCTGGGAGGCCGCGGCCAAGACGACCCCGCCGGTCGAGGTGGCCACCTGGCACCTGCACGAGCTGTGCCGGTGGGGCGTCACCGAGCTGGGCGGCTTCCCGCGGCTGAGCCGGCTGCTCGACCTGTCGCGGCGGGTGGTGTCCGCCGTCGACGCCGCCGGGCTGCCGCTGTTCGCGGCGTGGCGGGCGATGCCGGTGCCCGACGCCGCGCCCGGCGCGCAGGCGGCGGTCATGCTGCACCTGTTGCACGAGCACCGGCTCGGCGTGCACGTGGTCGCGGTCCGGGCCAGCGGGCTCACCCCGCTGCAGGCGATCATCGCGGGCCCGGACGGCGAGACGGACGCGGTGGCGTTCGGCTGGCAGCCGCCCTACCCGTCGCCGGGCCCGATAGTGCGCCGCCTCATGTGGGCCGAGTCGGTGGCGGACTCGCTGACCGGGCAGGCCTACGGCCAGCTCGACCGGGCCGAGCGGATCGAGCTCTGCGGGCTGCTCCAGTCGCTGTCGCACCGGCTGACCCGCTGAATCCGGTTGGCCGGCCCGCCGATCTGTGCTCAGATGCCGGAGTGACCGGACTTCCCGAGGGCTGGCGCACCCGCCGCCCCGATCTCGGCGACGTGCCCGAGATCCTGCGGCTCGCGCAGGCGAGCGACATCGCGGCCGTCGGCGAGCCCGACTTCACGGCCGAGGAGGTGCGGGCGGCGCTCACCATGGCGCACACCGACCCGGCCCGGGACTGCTGGGTGGCGCTGGACGCCGCCGGCGAGATCGTGTGCTGGGCCTACCCCGGCAACGCCACGGGCGGCGACCGCGAGTTCATCGAGGTGTACGCGTGGCCCGGGCGCGGCGAGCCCGGCCTGCGGTGGCTGCTGGCGCTCCTGCTCGACCGGGTGGTGGAGCGCGGCCGGGAGTTCGGCCACGACCCGTACACGGTGCGGGCGGGCGCGGTGCCCACCGAGAAGGAGTGGATCGCGGCGCTGACCGAGGCCGGGTTCGGCTTCCTCAAGCAGCACGCGCGCATGACGATGTCGCTGGCGGACGTGCCGGCCACGGCCCCGGATCCGGCGCTGGGCGTCACGGTCCGGCCGCTGCGCCACGACGACGAGGCCGAGCTGCGCCGGTTCCACGCCACCATCGTGGCGGCGTTCCGGGACAGCGACCACCCGGCGACGGACTACGAGACCTGGCGGGGCCGGTGGTCGGCCGCGCCTAGCGTCGCCTGGGACGAGTGGTTCGTCGGCGAGGTGGACGGCGAGTGGGCCGGGGTGCTGGAGTCGGCCGACGTCGGTGCCGACGACAACGCCGGGTGGGTGCGCTCGCTGGCGGTGCTGCGGCCGTACCGGCGGCGGGGTGTCGGTGAGGCCCTGCTGCGCCGGGCGTTCGCCGCCTACGCGGCCAAGGGACGCGGCGCGGCGGGTCTCGGGGTGGACCTGGCGAATCCGACGCGGGCCGCGCGGCTCTACCGGGCGGTCGGCATGCGCCCGCTGTACGAGGCGAACATCTACCAGCGGACGGTTCAGACCTCGGGCGACGCCGTCCGGGTCGGGCGCCCGCGCAGCTCGGCGACGTAGTCGTCGGGCGCGCCGGCCTTCTCGGCCGCGTTCGCGATCTCGGAGAGATACCACGCCGTGGGCATGCCGCCCTCGTAGCCGTCGAAGACGTAGACCCAGGCGCTGAACTCGCCCTCGAGCGTGGAGACACGCACCGTGAGCTTCTGGTACGCGCCCGCGGTCACGCCCTCGACCTCGTCGAGCTGGGCGGCGTCCCACGGATGCACGTCGTAGAGCGAGACGAAGACCCGGTCGCCGGGTGACTCCACGATCGTGGTGACCGCGCCCTCCCAGCCCAGGTCGCCCTCGCCGGCGAAGGTCAGGCGCCAGCCCTCCACCCACCCGACGCCGACCATGGGCGAGTGCGGGCAGTAGGCCCGCATACGGGCCGGATCGAGGTTTGAGCCGTACGCGGCGTAGTGACCCACGGCGATGACGATAGCCCGGACGGCCGGTAGTGGAGAATACGAGGTGTGCGTGTCGGCACATCAGAGGCACGAAAGCCACAAAACTGAGCAATGGAGGTCGGAGTATCTTGAGCCGGATCGTGATCATCGGCGGTGGGCCCGGCGGGTACGAGGCGGCGCTGGTCGCCGCACAACTCGACGCGGACGTCACCCTCGTCGAGGCCGACGGGGCCGGCGGCGCCTGTGTGCTCTCCGACTGCGTCCCCTCGAAGACCTTCATCGCCAGCTCGGAGGTGGTCACCGGCTACCGGCACAACGAGCGCTTCGGTATCCGCTCGGCGGGCCTCGAGGGCGTGACGGTCGACGCCAAGGCCGTCAACGACCGGGTCAAGCAGCTCGCGCTGGCCCAGTCCGGTGACATCCAGACCAAGCTGATCAAGGCGGGGGTGGACGTCGTCACCGGCCGCGCGCGGCTCGGGGAGGACACGCTCGGTCACACCCACCAGGTCCTGATCACTCCCGCGGGCGGCGCGGCGTACGCGCTCGACGCCGCGACCGTGCTGATCGCGACCGGCGCGACCCCGCGGGTCCTGCCCACCGCCGTGCCCGACGGCGAGCGCATCCTCGACTGGCGGCAGGTCTACGACCTGGACGAGCTGCCCTCGCACCTGGTGGTGATCGGCTCCGGCGTCACCGGCGCCGAGTTCGCCAGCGCCTATCTGGCCATGGGGATCCGGGTCACGCTGGTGTCGAGCCGCGAGCGGGTCATGCCGCACGAGGACGCCGACGCCGCGATGGCCATCGAGCGGGTCTTCCGCGAGCGCGGCATGACGATACTCAACCAGTCCCGCGCCGACTCGGTCGTCAACACCGGCGACGGGGTGCTGGTCACGCTCTCCGACGGCCGCAAGGTCGAGGGCTCGCACGCCCTGATGGCCGTCGGCGCGGTGCCCAACACCGCCGACCTGGGCCTGCGCGAGTACGGCGTCGACGTGGCGAACGGCGGCTACGTGAACGTCGACCGGGTGTCGCGCACCAACGTGCCGGGCATCTACGGCGCCGGCGACTGCACCGGCGTGCTGCCGCTGGCCAGCGTCGCCGCCATGCAGGGCCGGATCGCGATCTGGCACGCGATGGGCGAGGCCGTCGCGCCGCTGCGGCTGCGCACGGTCTCCGCGAACGTCTTCACCGACCCGGAGCTGGCGACGGTCGGCGTCTCGCAGAACGACGTCGACGCCGGCAAGGTGCCCGCCCGCCAGGTCATGCTGCCGCTGACCGGCAACGCCCGGGCGAAGATGGCCGGCCTGCACGACGGCTTCGTCAAGCTCTTCTGCCGCCCGGCGACGGGCCAGATCGTCGGCGGGGTGGTCGTCGCGCCGAAGGCGAGCGAGCTCATCCTGCCGATCACGATGGCGATCGAGAACAACCTGACGGTGGACCACCTGGCCCACACGATCACCATCTACCCGTCGCTGTCCGGCTCGATCGCCGAGGCGGCCCGCCAGTTGATGCTGCACGAGCTCCAGTAGCGACGGACGGCCCGGCGACCGGCCGGGCCCGGGGCTAGCGAACCCGGGCCGGCTGGTCGCCGGGGCTCTCGTCGCCGCTCGCCCCGAGGTCATCGCGCAGGGCTTCGGCCTCCTTGCCCCCGCCGAACAGGGCCAGGATCCAGCCTGCGGTGCCGAAGATGACCGCGGCCGTGGCGGCGATGGCGAACAGCCGCCACGCCGACTGGGTCACCGCGGTGCCGCCGATGTGCCCGACCAGGCCGCCGTACATGGCCCAGCCCAGCGCCGCGGCGCCGTCGTAGATCACGAAGAGCTTGATCGGGTAGCCGCTGCGCCCGGCGTGGTAGCCGGCCGCCATCCGGCCGCCCGGCACGAAGCGGCAGAGCAGCAGCACCAGGGGGCCCGGCCGGCGCAGGCCGCGGGTGAACCGCTCGGCCGCGCGTTTCGTCTTCGACTCCGGCTTGTCGGCCTGCTCGTTCCTGGGCGCGAAGCGCTGCCGCAGGGCGCTCAGCCGGCTGCTGAACCAGTGGCCGCCGGACTGGCCGGCCGTCCGGCCCAGCACGAAGGCGACGGAGTCGCCGGTGAACATGCCCAGCGCCCCGACCGCGATGACCAGCGGCAGGCTCAGGTTGCCGTACACGGTGAGCGCGCCCGACGTGATCATGATGGCCTGGGTCGGCACCACCGGGATCATCGCATCGACCGCGAGGAACCCGAAAAGGGCAAGGTACGCCCAGGCCGGCGTCGCCATCGCGGTCAGCAAATCGGTCATCGGCTAGCCACCTCGCGGCTCCAGGGCACACGGCATTGTCCGTGGGCGCCCCTGAGAATGAGCTGAGTACAGAATGCGCCCCCGATCAGGCCCACCTAACGGTGATGCCCGACACGGTACGTGTCGAGCCGTTTTCGCGTGGGCCCTCGACGCGGGCCGCGGCGGTCCCTGACCGGGTAGACCTGGATCGGGCGCTTCTGGTGGCGGCCTCGCACGCGTACCGTGGGGGCCAGTCCCCGATACGCCGGGTCCCCCGTTCTCGGTGTCTCGGGCGAGCGGCGCCCGTCCGGCCTCGTGCCGGGTGTGTTGCGCCCGGGCCGTCGGTAGGTCCCGTGCCGGCGGCCCGCCTCATGCCGGCGGCCCGGCGGGCCCACCACCTCGTGAATTGGCCGTGGCCACTGTTACCAACGCGCAACGAGTTGCCCCTAGGGTCAGGCCATGGCGGATCTTTTCGAGGAGTACCGCCTCGGCCCCGGCTGGGACGAGATGTTCAGCGAGCTCGGCATGCCTCGGGAAAGCTACGAGGCGCTGCACGCAACGCTGCAGCCGCTGTCGAGCGCTGAGCTGGGCGTTCGTGCCGAGGTGCTGGCTCGGGCCTTCCTGGACCAGGGCATCACGTTTGCCCTCAAAGGAGTCGAGCGCCCGTTCCCGCTGGACATCGTGCCCCGGATCATCGCCGCCGCGGAATGGCGCAAGGTCGAGTTCGGCGTCGCGCAGCGCATCCGCGCCCTCGAAGCCTTCCTCGCCGACGTGTACGGCGCCGGCCAGGTGCTCGCGGACGGCGTGGTCCCCCGGCGCATCATCGCCACCAGCGCACACTTCCTGCGCGCCGCGGCGGGCATCAACCCGCCCAACGGCGTCCGCATCCACGTGGCCGGCGTCGACCTGATCCGCGACGAGCAGGGCACCTTCCGGGTGCTCGAGGACAACGTGCGGATCCCGTCCGGGGTCAGCTACGTCATGGAGAACCGGCGGGCGATGGCGCAGGTGCTGCCGGAGGTCTTCGCCGCCACCAAGATCCGGCCGGTCGAGGCCTATCCGGCGATGCTGCTGCGCGCGCTGCGTGCCGCCGCGCCCGTCGGCGTCGGCAATCCGACCGTCGTGGTGCTCAGCCCCGGCGTGTACAACTCCGCGTACTTCGAGCACGCGCTGATCGCCCGCGAGATGGGCGTCGAGCTGGTCGAGGGCCGCGATCTGGTCTGCGTCGGCAACGACGTGGCGATGCGGACCACCGCGGGCGAGCAGCGCGTCGACGTCATCTACCGGCGCATCGACGACGAGTTCCTCGACCCGGTGCACTTCCGGGCCGACTCGGTGATCGGCGTGGCCGGGCTGCTCAACGCCGCCCGGGCGGGCCGGGTCACCATCGCCAACGCGGTCGGCAACGGCGTCGCCGACGACAAGCTCCTCTACACGTACGTGCCGGACCTCATCCGGTACTACCTCGACGAGGAGCCGCTGCTGCCCAACGTGGACACCTACCGGCTGGACGAGCCCGGCGTGCTCGACCACGTGCTGGCCCGCATCGGTGAGCTGGTGCTCAAGCCGGTCGACGGCGCCGGCGGCGCGGGCATCGTGATCGGCTCGCAGGCCACCGAGGCCGAGCTCGCCGCGGTGCGCGAGAAGATCGTCGCCGATCCGCGCGGCTGGGTCGCCCAGCGCGAGGTGAAGCTCTCCATGGTGCCGACGCTCATCGGCAACCGGCTGCGCGGGCGCCACGTCGACCTGCGGCCGTTCGCGGTCAACGACGGCGACAAGATCTGGGTGCTGCCCGGCGGGCTCACCCGGGTCGCGCTGCCCGAGGGCGCCCTGGTCGTGAACTCCAGCCAGGGCGGCGGGTCCAAGGACACCTGGGTGCTCGCCGACGCCGGCGACACGTCGCCCGTCGAGGTGCCGCACCTGTCCGCCGACCCGGCCCCGCTGCCGGCGGCCGGCAGCCCGGAGCCGGGACCGGGCGGGGTCATGGGCGAGTCCCAGCAACAGCAGCAGCAACAGCAGCAGCAGGGAGGGCCGCGATGCTGAGCCGGATCGCCGAGTCGCTCTACTGGATCGGCCGGTACGTCGAGCGGGCCGAGGACACCGCCCGCATCCTCGACGTGCACCTGCAGCGCATCCTCGCCGACCCGTGGACGAGCGAGGACCATGCGTGCCGCTCCCTGCTCGGGGTCATGGGCATGGCGGCCGAGGACCAGCCGTTCACCGCGGCCCGGGTGGTCGGCCTGCTCGGTCTCGACGAGCGCAGCCCGAGTTCGGTGGTCGGCGCGCTGGCGGCGGCCCGGGAGAACGCCCGGGGTGCCCGGGAGACGGTCTCCTCGGAGATGTGGGAGTGCCTCAACTCGACCTGGCACGGCCTGCCCAACGCCCGGCGCCGGGTCGAGCAGCAGGGGGTGCACTCGTTCTTCCGCTGGGTGCGCGAGCGGTGTGCGGTGATGGCGGGGCTGACCGACGCCACCATGAGCCGCGACGAGGGCTGGCTGTTCCTGGTGCTGGGCCGCAGCGTCGAGCGGGTGGACATGACGGCCCGGCTGCTGCGTACCCACGAACGGGCCGGCGGGAGCATTCCCTCGTGGCTGACGCTGCTGCGGTCCAGCGGGGCTTGGGAGACGTTTCTGCGCACGTACCGTGGATCCTTGGATGATCGCCACGCGGCGGAGTTCCTGCTGCTGGACCGGCTCTTTCCCCGCTCGGTCTTCGCGGCGCTCTCCACGGCCGAGGCCTGCCTCGCCGACCTGGAGCCGGACCCGGGCCGGGCGGGCGTGGCGACGGACGCGCAGCGGATCGTCGGCCGGGCCCGCACCAACCTGGAGTTCCGTGGCGCGGACGAGCTGATCGACGACCTGGCGCCGGTGCTGGCCAGCCTGGAGAAGACGTGTTCCCAGGTGAACGACGCGGTGTCGCGGCGCTATTTCCGCCAGACCACGGCGGTCAACTGGGTGCGCGGGGCGGTCGGGGCATGAGCGACGCACCGAGCGCAGCGAGGGCCGGGTGCGCATGCCGGAGGGAGGCACCGCATGAGTGACCGGGGTGGCCCGCTGGTGGACAGCTGGCGGCTGAAGATTCAGCACAAGAGCGGCTTCGACTACGCCGGGCCGGTGTCGTCGTCCTACAACGAGGCCCGGATGTGGCCGCGCAACGAGAGCCACCAGGCGGTGCTGGACGCGCGCGTGGAGGTGTGGCCGCCGGCCCGCACGTACCGCTACGAGGACTACTGGGGCACGGTCGTCACGGCCTTCGACGTGCACGCGAAGCACGAGGCCCTCACGGTGACGGCGACGTCCACGGTGGAGACCCTGCCGCCGGGCGACCTGATCGAGCAGGGCGAGGGCGCCGGCTGGGAGGTGCTCGCGATGCCGGAGAACGTGGACCGCTGGTACGAACTTCTGCTCGCGACCAAGCGGACGGGCGTGGACGGGGAGCTCGCCGGCATCGCGGCGGACATCCGGGGCGCGCACGCGACGCCGCATGCCGCGGCGCTCGCCGTGTGCGAGTTCGTCCGCGGCGAGGTCACCTATCAGCCGGGCGCGACCGGCGTGCAGAGCGACGCGCTGCACGCGTGGGCGCAGCGCAAGGGCGTCTGCCAGGACATCAGCCACCTGACGGTCGGCCTGCTGCGGGAGATGGGGCTGCCGGCCCGGTACGTGTCGGGCTACCTGCACCCGTCACCGGCGGCGGCGATCGGCGACAGCGTGGTCGGCCAGAGCCATGCGTGGGTCGAGTGGTGGGTGGGCCGCTGGACGGCTTTCGACCCGACCAACGGGGTGCCGGTCGGCGAACGCCACGTCGTGGTCGGCCGGGGCCGCGAGTACGGCGACGTGCCGCCGCTGAAGGGCGTCTACGCCGGCCCGCAGAGCACCGGCCAGGGCGTCGAGGTGACGATCACCCGGCTCCGCTGATCATCTTGTCGATGTAAAGATACGCTGGCGGCATGGCGAAGGAGCGGTACCACCACGGCGACCTGCGCCGGGCCCTGCTCGTCGCGGCGGCGGAGGCGATCGCCGAGAGCGGGCCGGCGGCGCTGAGCCTGCGCGACCTGGCCCGCCGGGCGGGCGTCTCGCACGCGGCGCCGGCGCACCACTTCGGCGACAAGCTCGGCCTGCTCACGGCCCTGGCGACCGAGGGTTTCACGCAGTTGGCGCAGGCGCTGGCCGAGACCCGCGCGACGACGGACAGCTTCCTGGAACTCGGCGTCACCTACGTCCGGTACGCGACGACGCACCCCGCGCACTTCGAGGTGATGTGGCGCCCGGACCTCTATCACGCCGACGATCCGGCGCTGATCGCCGCGCGGGAGCGGGCCGGCGACGCGCTCTACTCCGGGGTGGCGGATCTGCGCGGGGACGGTGCGACGGTGCGGGAGGCCGGGCTGGCCGCGTGGTCGCTGGCGCACGGCTTCGCGACGCTGTGGCTCAGCGGCGCGCTGCCGCGCAACGACGAGGCGCCGGACGAGGCGGCCCGCGCCGTCCTGCGCCGGCTGGGCGGCCGGACCTAGCGCGCCCGAGGGTTCAGGCGATCTCGCAGATCACGGCGCCGGCGGTGACGGTGGCGCCGACCTCCACCGACAGGCCCGAGACCGTGCCCGCACGGTGTGCCTGCAGCGGCTGCTCCATCTTCATCGCCTCGACGACCACGATCACGTCGCCCTCCGCGACCAGGTCACCGTCCTGGGCGGCGACCTTGACGATCGTCCCCTGCATCGGCGCGGCCAGCGCGGCCGCGCCGCCGCCCGCCGCCTGCTTCACGGACCCCGAACGGCGGGGCTGGGGGCGGGCTGGGTTGACGGTGCGCGTACCGGATGTGAGGTTTGCCGGGAGGCGCACCTCCAGGCGCTTGCCGCTGACCTCGACCACGACGGTCTGGCGCTCCGGCTCCTCGGCGGCCGGGGCCCCGGCCGGCGTGAAGGCCTCGACGCCGCCCTGCCATTCCGTCTCGATCCAGCGGGTGTGGACGGTGAAGTCGACGAACGCGGGGTCGCGCACGACGAGGCGGTGGAACGGCAGGACCGTCGCCATGCCCTCGATGACCGTCTCGTCCAGCACGCGGCGCGCGCGCTCGAGGGCCTCGGTGCGGTCGGCGCCGGTCACGATGATCTTCGCCAGCAGCGAGTCGAAGTTGCCGCCGATCACGCTGCCCGCCTCGATGCCGGTGTCCACCCGCACGCCCGGCCCGGCCGGCCAGGTCAGGGCCGTGACCTGGCCCGGTGCCGGCAGGAAGCCGCGGCCCGCGTCCTCGCCGTTGATCCGGAACTCGATCGAGTGGCCGCGCGGCGCCGGGTCCTCGGTGATCGCGAGCACGCCGCCGTCGGCGATGCGGAACTGCTCGCGCACCAGGTCGATGCCCGCGGTCTCCTCGCTGACCGGGTGCTCGACCTGGAGCCGCGTGTTGACCTCGAGGAACGAGATGGTGCCGTCCTGGCCGACGAGGTATTCGACAGTGCCGGCGCCGTGGTAACCCGCCTCGCGGCAGATCGCCTTGGCGCTCGAGTGGATGCGGGCGCGCTGGTCGTCGCTGAGGAACGGCGCCGGCGCCTCCTCGACGAGCTTCTGGTGGCGGCGCTGCAGCGAGCAGTCGCGGGTGCCGACGACGATCACGTTGCCGTGCGTGTCGGCCAGGACCTGGGCCTCGACGTGCCGGGGGCGGTCCAGGTAGCGCTCGACGAAGCACTCGCCGCGGCCGAACGCCGCGATCGCCTCGCGCGTCGCCGACTCGAACAGCGCGGGGATCTCGCCCAGCGTGCGGGCGACCTTGAGGCCGCGTCCGCCGCCGCCGAACGCCGCCTTGATCGCGACGGGCAGGCCGTGCTCGACCGCGAACGCGACGATCTCGTCGGCGTTCCTGGCCGGCTCGGCCGTGCCCGGCACCAGCGGGGCGCCGGCGCGCTGCGCGATGTGCCGGGCGGTGACCTTGTCGCCCAGGTCGCGGATCGCGGCCGGCGTCGGGCCGATCCAGATCAAACCCGCATCCTGTACGGCCTGAGCGAAGCCGGCGTTCTCCGACAGGAAGCCGTAGCCGGGGTGCACGGCGTCGGCGCCACTGCGGGCGGCGACGTCCAGTAGCTTGTCGATGCGCAGATAGGTATCCGCCGCGGTATCGCCCCCGAGCGCGTAGGCCTCGTCGGCGAGCCGCGCATGCAGCCCGTCGCGATCGGCGTCCGCGTAGACGGCGACGCTGGCCAGGCCCGCGTCTCTGCAGGCCCGGATGACTCGAACGGCGATCTCGCCGCGATTGGCGATCAATACCTTGCGCACGCAGTGAGCTTATCGTCAGTTACCGGCAAGTTTCTCAGTCAAGTTTGCCTATTACGCTGTGAGATATGTCGGCGACCCGCATGATGATCCTCGGACTGGTCCAATGGATGCAGCCCGTGCACGGCTACGACGTGCGCCGCGAGCTGCTCAGCTGGAGCGCCGACAAGTGGGCCAACGTCCAGCCCGGCTCGATCTATCACGCCCTGCGCAAGCTGACCGACGAGGAGCTGCTGCGCGAGGTGGCCACCGAGCAGGTGGGCGCCCGGCCGGCCCGGACCACCTACGAGATCACCGAGAAGGGCGCCGCGGAGTTCACCTCGCTGCTGCGCGGCAACTGGTGGTCGATCGCGATGCCGCCGGACCCGTTCATGGCCGCGTTCTCGTTCCTGCCGGCCATGCCGCGCCCGGAGGCCGCCGCGGCGCTGCGGAACAGGGCGACGCAGCTGGGCGCCGGCATCGAGCAGCTGCGGGCCGCGATCAGCGCCGACTGGGCGCAGAACAAGCCGCCGTTCGTGACCTGGATGTGGGAGCTGTCCATCGAGCGCTCGGAGGCGGAGATCCGCTGGTGCGGGCGGATCGCGGAGCTGATCGAGTCGGGCGCGTCGTACCTGCCGGCGAGCTCCGCGGCGAAGGGCGCGCCGCCGAGCGGCTGGGAAGACCTCTGATTAATCAAGTTTGACTACCGACATCGCCCGTCCTACGCTGCCCTCGACCGGTGGCGGGCATCCGTCCGCCCGGGACTGGGGAGCACCATGATCGAAACGCGGGGGCTGCGGAAGTCCTTCACATCCCGCCAGGGTCGGGAGAAGAAAACCGTCGAGGCCGTCCGCGGCGTCGACCTGCGGGTGGAAGAGGGCGAGATCTTCGGCTTCCTCGGCCCGAACGGCGCCGGCAAGACCACGACGCTGCGGATGCTCGCCACGCTCATCGAGCCGGACGGCGGCGATGCCGTCATCGCCGGCGCCGACCTGCGCAAGAACCCCGGCGAGGTCCGGCGCCGCATCGGCTACGTGGCGCAGGGCGGCAGCACCTGGGACGACTCGACCGCCCGCGAGGAGCTGGTGCTGCAGGCACGCCTCTACGGCATCTCGAAGTCCGACGCGCTCGCCCGTGCCGCCCGCGTCCTGGACGGCTTCCAGCTCAGCGGGTACGCGGACCGCAGATGCAAGACGTACTCCGGCGGCCAGCGCCGCCGGGTCGACATCGCGCTCGGCATCATCCACGAGCCGAAGGTCGTCTTCCTCGACGAGCCGACCACCGGCCTCGACCCGCAGAGCCGGGCGCACATGTGGGACGAGGTGCGCCGCCTGCGCGACGAGGGCATGACCGTGTTCATCACCACGCACTACCTGGACGAGGCCGACGCGCTCTGCGACCGGATCTCCATCATGGACAACGGCGAGATCGTCGCCTCCGGCACGCCGGACGCCCTCAAGCGGGAGATCTCGGGCGACATCGTGACCGTCGGGGTGCCCATGCCCGCGCGGGCCGCCGAGGCCCTCGGCTCGGCCGACTTCGTCAACAAGCTCGAGACCCAGGACGACAGCGTGCGGCTCTACGTGGACGAGGGCGCGACCGCCATCCCGTTGATCCTGCGCGCGCTGGACGGCGCGTCCGTGCAGCTCGAGTCGATCGAGCTGCACCGGCCCAGCCTCGACGACGTTTTCCTGACCAAGACCGGCCGATCCCTGCGGGAGAGCTGAGCCATGAAGCTGCTGCGCGACACCTCACTGATCTTCCAGCGGCAGATGCAACTCCTGCTGAGAAACCCCGTCTGGATCCTGGTCGGCGTCTTCCAGCCGGTCATGTACCTGCTGCTGTTCGCCCCGCTGCTCAAGCCGGCGCTCGGGGTGCGGTCCAACGCCGAGGCGTACGAGATCTTCGTGCCCGGCCTGCTGGTCCTGCTGGCCATCTTCGGCGGGCTGTTCCAGGGCTTCGGCCTGATCGCCGAACTGCGCGCGGGCGTGATCGAGCGCTCCCGGGTCACCCCGGTCAGCCGGTTCGCGCTGCTGCTGGGCCGGTCCCTGCGCGACACCGTCTCGCTGCTGGCCCAGGCGGTCATCATCACGCTGCTCGCGCTCCTGTTCGACCTGCGCGTATTCATCGGCTACCTGCTGCTGGCGTTCCTGATGCTGGCCCTGATCTCGCTGATGACCTCGGCGCTGTCCTACGGGGTGGCGCTCGCGGTCAAGAGCGAGGACGTGCTGGCGCCGATGATGAACACGGTCGCCCAGCCCGTCCTGCTGCTGTCCGGGATCCTGCTGCCGCTTACCTTCGCACCCGGCTGGCTGCAGGGCATCGCGGACTGGAACCCGTTCTCCTGGGCGGTCAACGGCGTGCGGTCACTGTTCGTCGGCGACCTGGGCGCCCCCGAGGTCTGGCAGGGACTGGCCATCATGGCCGTGCTCGCCGGGCTCGCCCTGACCTGGGCGGCGCGGCTGTTCGCCCGCAGCGTGCGCTGACCGCTACCTGCGCCGGGCCATCGTCAAACCGTCGGCGATGGGCAGAATGACCAGCTCGACCCGGTCGTCGTCGCGAGCTACGTCGTTGAACGCGGCGACGGCCCGGCCGTTCTCGTCCCGCGGATCCACGACCTCCCCGGACCACAGGACGTTGTCGACGAGCAGGACGCCGCCCGGCCGCACCCTCGGAACGAGCTCGTTCCAGTACGACGGGTAGCCGCCCTTGTCGGCGTCGATGAAGACCAGATCGAGGTGCGGCTCGGCCGGCAGCTCCCGAAGGCGCTCGGCGGCCGGGCCGATCCTCAGCTCGACCCGGTCGTCGACGCCGGCCCGCTTCCAGTACCGGCGGGCGATGCCGGTGAACTCCTCCGAGATGTCGAAGCAGGTGAGACGGCCGCCGTCGGCGAGACCCCGCGCGATGGACAGGGACGAGAGCCCGGTGAAGGTCCCGACCTCAACCGCATTCCGTACGCCGATGAGCCCGGTCAACAGGCGCAGGAAGGCGGCCTGCTCGGGCGCGACCTGCATGACCGCGTCCCCGGGCAGCACGGCCCGGGTCTCGGCGATGAGATCGGCGGTGATCTCATCGGGCGGGGTGCTGCGGCTCAGCAGATACTCGTGCAGCTCCGCGGTGACTGAGAGCCCCTTGTAGGTCATGCGTCCTCTTTCCGCTCGGTGCGCCAGAGCTGGGGAACCGTCACGCCGAAGGTCATCAGCAGCCGGCGCAGCAGGGGCAGGGAAAGGCCGATGACATTGCCGGCGTCCCCCTCGATCCGCTCGACGAACGCGCCGCCCTTGCCGTCGATGGTGAACGCGCCCGCGACATGCAGGGGCTCGCCGGAGGCGACATACGCCTCGATCTCCTCGTCGGTGAGATCCGCGAAGTGCACGACGGTGGCGCCGACGTCCTCGGCCTGCTTGCCGGTGGTGAGATCGGTCAGATGGTGGCCGGTGTGCAGCACGCCGGAACGGCCACGCATGGCACGCCACCGCCGGACGGCCTCGGCGGGCGTGTGCGGCTTCCCGAGGATCTCGCCGTCGAAGGCCAGGACCGAGTCGCAGCCGAGAACGAGCACGCCGGGATCGCCGGGGAGGGTCGCGGCGACGGCGCGCGCCTTCAGCCGGGCCAGGGAAAGGCAAAGTTCGTGGGCGTCGGCCGCCTCGACTGTGGACTCGTCCACGCCGCTGACGAGGACCTCCACGTCGATGCCGGCGGCGTGGAGGAGGGCCCGCCGGGCGGGGCTCGCGGAGGCGAGCACCAGGCGCGGGGCGTTGTCGGTCTGCACGAAGACCAACGCTACAAGTGGTCGGGGCGCCGCCGGGGCGGCGGGCCCCGCGTTTTGCGGGGAGGCCGTCCCCGAAAGGGTTGCCTTAGCGCGGGTCGGGCGACTGTTTGCGGCGCAGGGCGAAGACGGCGACCAGGCCGGCTACCAGGACTGCCACCGCGAGGCCGCCGAACAGCAGTGGCGTGCTGCTGCTTGACGTCGAGGCCCCGGGCGCGGCCTGGGAGGTGGGAGGCGTCGCTGCATCCTGCGAGGTTGCCGGGGTGCTGGGTTGCCCGCTCGAAGCGGGTATGTCGGTGGCTGACAGAGCGGCGACGAGGTTGACGATGCCGTGGCCGTAAACGGGGTCGACGCCGGGCGCGCCCTTGTCGGTGGCGGTCGCTTCGAGCCGCTGGACGACTTCGTCTGCGCTCATGTTCGGATATTTGCTGCGCAGCAGCGCGGCAGCACCGGAGACAATGGCGGCAGCGCCTGAAGTCCCCTGTGTGCCGACGCTGTAGAGACCCTTGTTGCTGGTGCTCGTCATGTCTTCGCCGGGCGCCGCGAGGTCCATTGCCGGGCCGGTGACCGAAATTTCCGCCTTGTTTCCCTTTTTGTCCACAGCGCCGACCGCGACGATACCGTCGAGGAAGGCCGGTGCCGCCACTCCGACATCGTCAGGTCTGTTTCCGGCAGCGGCGACGATGACCACGTCAGAACTCTTCGCTGCTTCTATTGCATTGATAATGGCAGGCGTTACTGAACCGCCGACTGAAAGATTAACGACCTTGGCGCCGTGAGAGATCGCATACTGTAGCGCGGGCGCGAAGTCTACCTTTGCATGCCCTGAACCAAGGATCCGGATCGGAAGGATTTTCGCATCCGGGGCAATCCCGAGCGCACCATTGCCATTCTTTCCATGAGCGGCAATCAATCCGGCCATGTTGGTTCCGTGCCCATCCAGATCTATTGTTCCGTCTCCTCCGGGCTTCACGAAGTCCGTCCCTTTAAGGACGCTCCCGGCGAGGTCTGGATGCTTTGAGACTCCGGAGTCTATTACCGCGACTGTGACGCCCTTGCCGGTGCTGATCCGGTGGGCTTCAGCGACATTCAGATAGTCGAGATGCCATTGCTGGTTGCGGTATTGATCGGCCGAGGCCGGGCTGCCGTACAAGGCGGCGCCGGCTCCGGCCAGCGCCGCCGCGAGTACCGCGATGAGCCGTCGGGTCATCGTGGGTAGCCGATGGCGGGGCCCGGATCGATGGGACCCGGGTCCTCCGGAGGTGAGACGACCGGATCGACGCCCTCTTCGGTCACCCACGGGTTATCCGGATCCCAGCGATTCTGATCGCCTTCTCCCTCGCGGCGACCGCGCGCGCGGCCCGGTTGACCGGCCATCTGTCCGTAGTGGCCAGCGGACCCCGCGCGTCCTGCGCCACCACGTGCACCCTGCTGGCCGGAGCCCTGCTGGCCGATCACGCCGCCGACCGGGTTCACACGTCCAGCGGCGCCGGGACGCGACTGCCCGGGACTTCCGCCGGGCATCTGCCCGATCAGTCCGCTGCCGGGTGTGGCACCGATGACGCCGCCAGAGGGCATCGCGATGCGTCCGCCGGGTCCGCCGCCCATACCCGGCTTGATCAGGCCGACGGCAGGGATCTGCTTCCCGCCAGGGAACAACCCGCTGGGCGGTTGGGTGCCAAGGCCACCTGCTGGCGTGATGAGTCCCGGAGTCAGGGCCGGCGGGTTGGGTCCCGGCGTCGGGAGGGGAGAAGGCGTCGGTGGAAGGGTGGATGTCGGCGGATTGGCGACCGGAGTAGGTCCCAACCCGCCAAGGACCGGTCCTCCGCCGATAACGCCGCCGGGCGGCGAGCCGATCGGTGTGGTTGCCGGCGGAACCGGGACGGATGCCTGAGCCGTGCCGGTGGATGTGTGGGACGCCGAAACAGCACCGCTGCCGCTTCCCGGCGCGGGGATCACCGGGGGGACTGGAAAACCGGTGCCCTCGCCGTTTCCCTTTTTGCTGCCATCCTCGGTGTGGCCTGTCAAGTCCGAAGGATCGTAGGCCTTTGGCTTCTGAAGAGCCGCCTGACCGCTGATGACGGTGCTGCTCAGGTCGTACATGATGACGCGGGCCTGATTGTTCAGGCGCTCCTGCTGCGCCGCCGATACCGGTGGAACCGGTGCGATGGGCGACGGAGAAGGAGATGGAGACGGAGTCGGAGATGGCGTGCCGGTCGCCTTGGGTGTCGGTGCCGGAGTGGCGTCCTTCTTGGCCTGCCAGTCCAGGTTGAGCTGCTGGTTCGCCTCGAACTGCTCGAGAATCGGCTTCAGCTTCGTCCGGGCCAGGCTCAGCGTGAGCGTCACGGTGGAGAAGGCGGTGTAGTTCGCGGAGGCGGCATCATGGGTGGTCTGCAGATCCGCGATCAATTTGTTGAGCCGCTCGATATAGGCGGCCGACGCGGCACTCTTCGACGGCGGCCAGACGCTTGCGAGATTATCGCGGTATTGAGTGACCTGCCCGATATGAGTAGAGGTCAGGTCAGCCGTCTTACGCCAGCCCTCGACGACGTCGAAGTGGGTGTCGGTCTCCTGGTTGGCGACCATCGCCCACATGTATCGGACGTCCTTGGAGTTCCAGTCCGTGCCGCCGTAGCCGCCACCACCGTCAGCGATCAACATCAGCGTCCCTCCTTCGTTCCGCCCTCGCTGCCGATGCTGAAGCTCGGATCGGTGACCGTGAACGCCCGATCCACGTCTTTCACCTTCGCGTTCGCATATGCGTCGCTGCCCTGATATTCATCGCTGATCTCCTGGGCGGCGGAGGCGAAGTGACGTGTCCCCGCGGAGAAGTTGAACGTATTCGAGAAGGTCTGCTGCTGGACCTCGTGGTGGTACTGAAGGAAGCTCTGCAACTCGGCGAACTCCGGGTTGGCCTCCGGGACCTTGGTCAGCATGATCGCCGTGACCTGCTCGAGGTGCGGCTGGTATCCGGTCTCGACCTCGTGGGCCAGGGTCGCGGCGAACTCTTCCATCGCCTGGATGTCGGTCTCGATCGAGCCGAAGTTGTCGATCCATGACGGTGGTTCGTTGTCTACAGGCATTTGCCCAGCCCTCCCCCGAGAGTGCGAAATCTCCCGCGAGAGTAGTCCGTCACTGCTTGCCCGTGCAGCCCCTACTCAGGGCTATGGACGGTGAGCAATTTTCAACCTGGCCGCGGCCAGAGGTGTCCGGGCCGTCGATCTCTGCCGGGCGGTGCCGCCCGGGCCAGCTTGAAAAGCTCGGTCGCAACGCGACCGAGACCCGTCGATGTCTAGCGGGGCAGTGCCGACCCTCTCCAGGACGTCCCACCTGCGGCTGGGCGGGCGCTTCTCGTCCAGGCGGACATCTCCGGACGCCGTGAATGTGAATCCGTGCTGGTGGACAGGCCGGCCACGACGCATACCAGTGCGGCGAGCTCTTCCGGGGTCGGCGTGCCCCGGACGACGTTGACCAGCGGTTCCTCATCCATTGATCAAGGGTACGGCGGGCGGGTGGTTCGCGGTGACACGCGTCCCACACTCGGCTGATCGATTCGCTGCGGCTCGACATGACCGGGTATTTTCTGCGTGATGTCTACTTCCCCCCCGCTTGTTGTCGCTGACCGCTACCGGCTTGTTGCGCCGCTCGGTCAGGGCGGGATGGGTCGCGTCTGGCGGGCGACCGACGTCGTCCTGCACCGCGAGGTCGCCATCAAGGAGCTGGTCCCGCCGCCCGGGCTGACGCCCGACGAGCGGCGGGAGATGCGCGAGCGTTCGCTGCGTGAGGCTCGCGCGATCGCCCGGCTCAACAACGTCAACGTGGTCCGCGTCTTCGACGTCCTGCGCACCGACGCTGACCCGTGGATCGTCATGGAGTATGTGCCGTCCCGTTCGCTGCAGGACATTTTGGCGTCCGATGGACCTTTTAACCCGGTCCGCGCCGCGGAGATCGGGCTCGGCGTGCTCAACGCCCTGCGGGCCGCGCATCGCGCCGGCGTCGTCCACCGGGACGTGAAACCGGGCAATGTGCTCATCGGTGACGACGACCGGGTCGTGCTGACCGACTTCGGGCTCGCCACCGTGCCGGGCGACCCCAACGTGACCCGCACCGGCCTCGTGCTGGGCTCCCCGGCCTACATCGCTCCCGAGCGCGCCCGGGACGGCTCGGCCGGGCCCGGCGCCGACCTGTGGTCGCTCGGCGCGACGCTATACGCCGCCGTCGAGGGCGCGTCGCCGTTCGCGCGGCCGTCCGCGATCGCCACGCTGGCCGCGCTCGCCACCGAGAACCCGCCGCCGGCCCGCAACGCCGGGCCGCTCAAGCCGGTGCTCAACGGCCTGCTGCGCAAGGATCCGGCTCACCGCATCAACGCGGAGGAGGCCGAGCGGTTGCTGCTGCGGGCCACCGGCCGCAAGTCGAGGCTGAGTTTCCCGATGAGCCCGACGATGCGCCGCCCGGGTGCGGGCCGCGAACGTCCGCCGGCCGGCGCCACCCCACCGGTCGTGCCCGGCGTGTCGGCCTCCGCGCCCGTGGTGCCCGGCCCGCGCCCGCCGTTCTCCCCGGCGCGCCCGCCGGCCGACCCGGCCTCGGGCGGCCGCCCGCCGATCTTCGCGCCGGGCAAGGCCTCGGTCGGCCAGCCGGCCCCGACCCGGGTCGATGCCGCGAAGCCGCCCGCCCTGGATGCCACCCGGATCGAAAACCCGGACCGATCCCGTACGCGCCCAGCATCGTCCCCGCCCCCACCGGCGTCGGCGTCGGCTGCGCGGGGCACCGCCGCGGACGCGACGATGCGCGGGTCGGGCTCCGCTCCGGGGTCCTTCACCGCCGACGAGGTCGCCGCCGCCCGCAAGCGCTTCACGGGTCGAACGGAAGTGCCGGCCGCCCCCACGCCGCCGAACGCCCCGCCCGCCCCGGAGTCCCAGCGGCCCGCCACGCCGGCGCCTCGCGCGGCAGCGGCGGCGTCCACGGTGGCCGACCTCCCCGCGACGGCGGCACCGCAGCCGACCCTGCCCCCGGCAGCGCCCGGCGCGCCCGGGTCCGGTTCGACGGTCTCTGGCTCGCCCGGGTCCGGCTCGACGGTCTCTGGCTCGCCCGGATCCGGCTCGACGGTCTCTGGCTCGCCCGGGTCCGGCTCGACCATCTCTGACTCGACCGTCTCTGACTCGACCGCGGCGGCTGCGACCGCTGCGGAGAATCCGGACGCCACCGCGCCGGACGCCGCTGGCACGAACGAGCAGGCCGCGCCGGCGGTCGACACGGCGACCAGCGGTTCGGGCACGGCGGAGCCGGGCGCCGACGCCGGCGCGCCGAAGGGAACCCACCAGCCGTTCGGCCCGAGGCCGTCCCAGGCGCCCGCGACCGAGCCGAGCGTCGCCACGACCACCGACGAGGCGGCAGCGGCGTCTACGGGCGCGGACTCCGACGCGACGGTCGACGGCACGACAGCGACGGACACGGACCAGCCCGTCGAGGGCGCGGCAGCGACGGACGCTGACCAGCCCGTCGAAGGCGCGGCAGCGACGGATGCGGACCAGCCCGTCGAGGGCACTGCAGCGACGGACACGGACCAGACCGTCGACGGCACGGCGTCTACGGACGCGGACCAGACCGCAGGGAGCACGGACGTCGAGGCCGCCGCCGGGACGACGCCGGCAGCGGACCCGGAAAGGTCCGGCCCGGCCGAGGCGGCCGCTGCCGACCAGGCAGAGGAAGGCGCACCCGCCGCAAAGCGGGCCAAGGCCGCGCGCAAGAGCGGCCGAGGCCGCACCGCAAAGGCCTCGACGGCCAACGCCGCCGCAGGAAAGCCGGCGCAGGCCACACCGGCGCCACCGGCGTCCGAAGAGGCTCCTGAGGGTGCGCACGAGGCCGGAGCGGCCGTTCTCGCCACCCAGGCCGCCGACAGCGGCGAGAGCGACGACGTCACCCCGGTCGAAGACGTCCCGGCCGACGTCACCCCGGCCGACGTCACCCCGGCCGACGACGCCACTGCCGTCGACGCCACACCCAATCCGGACGTCGCCGACAGCGACGACCTGGCCGGCGACGACCTGGCCGGCGAAGACGCGCCGGCCGCCGAGGCCGAGGCCCCGGCAGGCGGTACCGACGCGGCGAAGCCGGAGGCGGCGAAGCCCGCCGGAGACCGCAGGGGCGGCACCGCCGCCGGCCCGGACCGCACCCGCATCATCAAGCCGGTCACCGACCCGGACGCCCCGAAGCCTCGCTCCGGCACGGCCAAGCGCCCCCAGAAGACCCCGGCCGAGCGCAAGCCCGCCCTCGCCGCCACCCGCGTCGGCGCGGTTCCCGCGGTTCCGGCGGTGGCCGGCAACTCCTCGGGCGCCGAGCAACCGGTATCCGGCGTTGCGGGTCTCGGGCAGCCGAGCCGTCCCGCCTGGCAGCCGATGAACTTCCGCGTGCCGGAGTCCACCGGTGCCCGCGGCGTGACGGTCTTCGGCACCACGCTCACCCGCCGGCAGACGGCGATCGGGATCGGCATGCTCGTCGCCGTACTGCTGGCCTTGGTCGTTCTGATCCCGATGGCCTTCGGCGGCAACGGGGACGACCAGGCGAAGGACAAGGACCGCCAGGGCGGGGGCGCGCCCGCCGCCAGCGCGACGAAGCCGTCCGCCTCCACCGCGCCGGCGCCCCCGGCCGTCACGACCGGGCAGCCGTCGACGTCCGCGACGGCGCCGCCTACCTCGGCCGCGCCGCCTACTTCGGCCGCGCCGCAGGCCCCGGGCGCGGTGGCGATTCCGAAGGGCTGGTACCGCTACGTCGACAGCACCGGCTTCTCCGTGCCGGTGCCGGACGGCGTGAACATCACGCACCAGGGCAGCGAGGTCTACTTCCGGAAGAACAACCGGCTGCTGATCATCGACCAGACCGATCAGCCGAAGCCGGATCCGGTCGCAGACTGGAAGACCCAGGAGCGGGATCGGCGCGGGCGGGCCTACCGCAACTACGGGCGGATCAAGATCGTGCCGGTCGACTACTTCGTGAAGGCCGCCGACTGGGAGTTCACGTACACCACGTCGGGCGGCAACCCGCAGCACGCCGTCAAGCGCGGTGTCATCACCAAGGCGGGCAAGCAGGCGTACGGGATCTCCTGGTACACCTCGCCCGACGACTGGCAGGACGGCCTGAAGGATTTGCGGCTCATCTACCAGGGGTTCAAGCCGAAGTCGTGATCTCCGGGTGTGAGTGAACGGATGAGCGGGTAGTCATCGGTCACCACGGATGGAGGTGCATGATGATTCGACGACACGGCCGTAGGCCCACGATCGCCTTGTGGATGCTCGTCGCGATCGCCGATGCCGCGCTCCTGGTGGCGGCTGTCGGCACCGTTGCTGTACTGCTGGCCGTCGCCGCGACGACGCTGCTGTGCGCGGTCGTCGCCGGCGTCCGGATGCTGCAGCACCGCGCGCCGCTGCTGCGTGAGCCGGCCGTGCGCCGCGCCCATTCGGCGACCAGGGACGGAAACGGCGGGCTCCGGGTAGCGGGCGCACGCATGGCCGGCGGGAACGGCTGACACCCCACAGGTCTTGAAGACAACTGGCCCTCGTGCACATCGGCGACACCCCCGACATGGGATCCACGACCATGGCCGTGTGCTGAAGCTTCAGCGCCGCGTGCGGGGCGCTGCGAGGCCGGCGGCCGCGGACGGTGCGAGGTCATGTTGGGCCGGGCCCAGCGTCCGGCGCTGCCCGCGCCCGTCCACTCGTTCACCGTGCGTTCAAGGCATCGGAGGCGGCCGCGGATGGGTGTCCAGGTCCGCGGTGACCGACCGGACAGGTCCAGACCAGCGCTGATCGACTACGCTCGCGGGCTGTGTCGATCGACTCGGTAAGTGAACTCTGGGACAACCTGTTCGGGGCCCAGCCGGACCCGTCCGGCCTGCTCGTGCTGGTGACGGCGGTGATAGCGCTCGCCGTGGTCTCGGTCCGGCCGCTGTGGCGGGTCGCGCGCAATGCGATAACCATCGCCCACGAGGGTGGCCACGCGCTCGTCGCGCTGCTCACGGGGCGCAAGCTGCGGGGGATCCGGCTGGAGTTCGATACGTCGGGGCTCACGCTCTCGGCCGGTCGGCCGACCGGTCCGGGCATGATGTTCACCTTGCTGGCGGGCTATATCGCGCCGTCGCTGGTCGGCCTCGGCGGCGCCTGGCTGCTCGGCGGCAACCGGATCATGTTGCTGCTCTGGGTGGTGGTGGTCCTGCTGCTGCTCATGCTGATCAACATCCGAAACGTGTTCGGCGTGGTCTCCGTGCTGGTCACCGGGGCGATCGTGTTCGCTGTCTCCTGGTACGGGTCCCCCCAGACCCAGGCGGCCTTCGCGTACGTGGGGGTGTGGTTCCTGCTGATCGGCGGCGTGCGCCCGGTCTTCGAACTGCAGAAGCTGCGCGGCCGCGGCAGGATGCCGGAGTCCGATGCGGACCAGTTGGCCGGGGTGACGCACGTGCCCGCGATCTTCTGGGTCGGCGTCTTCCTCGCGGTCGATCTCGCCGCGTTGGTGATCGGCGGCTTCATGCTGGCCGGCCAGTGGCTCCCCGAGCTGGGTACCAACCTCTGATCCGACCGCCGCCCGACGCGGCGGCCCGCCCTGGCGCGAGGCCCGAACGGCGTCGCGCTCTGACGGCGTCGCACCAGGTCGGCAGATGGCACCGCGCCCGGACGGCATCGCCCGGACGGTATCGCGCCCGGCTGACCAGTTCGACGGCGGACGGCGGACGGCGCATGGCACCGCGCCCGGCGGCATCGCGCCCGACGGCACCGCCGGGATGGCGCGGGCCTGGACGGTGCGGCGCCTGGGAGTGCTTAGAGCGGGATGTTGCCGTGCTTTTTCGGCGGCAGCGTCTCGCGCTTGGTGCGCAGCATCCGTAGCGCGCGGGTCACCTGCACCCGGGTCTCCGACGGCTTGATGACGGCGTCCACGTACCCCCGCTCGGCCGCGATGTACGGGTTCGCGAGCGTGTTCTCGTACTCGTCGATCAGCTCGGTACGCAGCGCCGCCGGGTCCTCGGCCGCCGCGAGTTCGCCGCGGTAGAGGATGTTGACCGCGCCCTGCGCGCCCATGACCGCGATCTGCGCCGTCGGCCAGGCGAAGTTCATGTCCGCGCCGAGGTGCTTGGACCCCATCACGTCGTACGCGCCGCCGTAGGCCTTGCGGGTGATCACGGTGACCTTGGGTACGGTCGCCTCTGCGTACGCGTAGATGAGCTTGGCTCCGCGCCGGATGATGCCGTCCCATTCCTGGCCGGTGCCGGGCAGGAAGCCGGGCACGTCCACGAAGGTGACCACCGGGATGTTGAAGGCGTCGCAGGTGCGCACGAAGCGCGCCGCCTTCTCCGACGCGGCGATGTCGAGGGTGCCGGCGAAGTGCATCGGCTGGTTCGCGACGATGCCGGCCGGCCGGCCCTCGACCCGGCCGAAGCCGATCACGATGTTCTGGGCGTACAGGGGCTGGACCTCGAGGAAGTCGTCGACGACGGCCTCGACGACCCGCTTGATGTCGTAGGGCTGGTTGGCCGAGTCGGGGATCAGCGTGTCCAGTGCGAGATCGACCTCGCTCGGTGCGAGGTCGGCCGGCTGATCGAAGGTGGTCGGCTCGTCCAGGTTGTTGCTGGGCAGGTAGGAGAGCAGCGCGCGGACGTAGTCGATCGCGTCGTCCTCGTCGCTGGCGAGGTAGTGCGCGTTGCCGCTGCGGGAGTTGTGCGTGCGGGCGCCGCCGAGTTCCTCCATGCCGACGTCCTCGCCGGTGACGGTGCGGATGACGTCGGGTCCGGTGATGAACATGTGCGAGGTCTGGTCGACCATCACGGTGAAGTCGGTGATCGCGGGGGAGTAGACCGCGCCGCCGGCGCAGGGGCCCATGATCAGGGAGATCTGCGGGATGACGCCGCTGGCCCGGACGTTGCGGAAGAAGATGTCGGCGTAGAGGCCGAGCGCGACGACGCCCTCCTGGATGCGCGCGCCGCCGGAGTCGTTGATGCCGATGATCGGGCATCCGATCTTCATGGCCAGGTCCAGGATCTTGACGATCTTCTCGCCGAAGACCTCGCCGAGCGAGCCGCCGAACACGGTGAAGTCCTGGGAGAACACGCACACCTGGCGGCCCTCGACGGTGCCGTGGCCGGTCACCACGCCGTCGCCGTACGGCCGGTTCTTCTCCAGGCCGAACGCGGTCGAGCGGTGCCGGGCGAGCTCGTCGAGCTCCACGAATGAGCCCTCGTCGAGCAGCATCGCGATGCGCTCGCGGGCGGTGCGCTTGCCGCGGGCGTGTTGCTTCTCGACCGCCCGCGCCGAGCCGGCGTGCACCGCCTCGTCGGTGCGCCGATCGTGGTCGGCGAGCTTGCCGGCCGTGGTGTGGATGTCAGCCTGCTGCGTCACGTCCTGTTGCGCCGTCACGATGCCCTGTCCTCCGCTCGCCCCGCATGCCGCAGAGATCGTAACCAGGGCGCGGGGCGGCGGGTGGGGTGCCCGGGTTAAGCGGTTGGGCGGTTCGCACGTTTCGCACTCAATGCCCCATTCGTTACATCCCCCGTGACGACATGGATGACCCCCGTCGGCGTGGCGATGATCGTCGGTGGCATCACCACCCTCATCGTTTTCCGCAGGGCACTCTTCGGCAGAGCAGGTAACGGCGCGGGCGAGGCCCGGCGCCGCGGGTCGAAGGCGGGTGCGGATACCGCCGCCGACCAGGCCGGGGACGCGGTTGCCGCCGGGGCCGGCCGCAAGGCCCGGCGTGGGCGGGCCACGCGCGAGACGCCGCGCGCCGGGGTCGAGGACGCGGTTGCCGCCACCGGCCGCAATGCCCGGCGTGGGCGCACCGCCGGCGAGCTGCCGGCCGCGCCGCCCGCCGGGACCACTACCCGCCGCGCTCCCGGATCGCTGCGCCCGGCGGCGCCGGGCGGTGCGGACGCAGCCGGCTCCGAGGCCGCGCCCGCCACGCCCGGCGCCGAACCGCCGCTGGGAGCCGCGGCGGGCTCCGGTCCCGTGGAGGGGCCGTACCCCGCGGTGAGGCCGGGCGCGCCTGGCGAGAACGCGGATTCCGGCCCGGGATCGCGGCGCTTCTGGCCGACCTCCGCCGCGCTCGGGCCCGCCTCGGACGCCGCGTACCGGGCCGGCGAAGAGCCCGGCACGCTCCCCGCACCGGAATTCACTGGCGGGGCCGAGGCCTACGACCCGGCGCGGGACGGGGCCACCGCGCCATTCGGTATGCAACAGGAAGGGATCGAGATGCCGTTCGACTCGCCGTGGCCCGAGGCCGGCACGCCGATCGCCGAGTTGCTGGGCGGGGGCTCGGCCGTGGCCGGCCTGCCGGCCGTCGAGCAGGCCAGGCGGGAACCGGCGATGGACGAGGGCATCGCCGGACTGGGCCGCGGGCGCGGCATGCTCCAGCGGTTCGCCGCGCTCGAGGACATCGACGCGCCCTCCTCCGGGCGATTCGACCTGATCCCCCCGGGTGCCGGGCCGGCCGACGTGGACCTGCTGCCCCTGGACGGGCTGCACGCGGTCCCCGAGCGCGGGGGCGCGCCCGAACTCGACATCGATCCCGAACTGGACCGGGTGGCCGACGAGCCCGTTTCGCACAGCCTGGAACTGCACCACCTCGAGGCGGCGGGCGCCTACGAAGACACCGCGGGCACCTACGACGGCGCCGAGGGCGGGTACGGCGACGCCGAGGGCGCCTACGACCTGGCCGGCGGCTTCCTGGCCGACCATTTCCCGGTCCCCGACGAACTGGCCGCCGACGTCCGCCTTCCGGGTGACGGGCCCGGCGCCGACCTCGGCCACGCCGGCGACTGGTCCGGCGGCGAATGGGCGGGCCACGAGCGGGACGGCGGCGACCTTGGCTGGCCGGCCGGTCAGGCGCAGAGCCCGGAGGATCCCGCACTGTCCGCGGGCTTCGACGCCGTGGACGAGGCCGCCTCCGGTGGCTTCGCGGCGCCGGGCGCCGAGACCACGGGCCGGCAGTGGGGCGGCGGCTACGGCGACCGGGCCGAGGCCTGGAGCCGGCCGGAGTACAGCGGGGAGCTGGAGCCGATCTCCGGCGAGTACTGGATGCCGGTCCCGGAGGGCAGCTACGACCCGGAGTACGGCTGGCCCGAACCGGCGGAGACCCAGCCGGAGACGCACCTGTACGCGCCCGCGGCCGGCGCCGAGGACGCCGAGCCGGAACCGGCGCCGGTCGTGCCGCAGTGGCCGCCGGTGCGCCCGGACGACCGCGTCGAGGCGCCCCGTCCCCTCTCGGAGCGGGACGGGAACGGCCTGCCGGTCGCGGCCGGGGAACACGACGATGCCGGGCAGATTTCCGTCAACGCCGACCGCCACGGCGCAGTGCTCCTGGACGACAACGGGCGCCGCGACGACGCCGAGTGGCCGCAGCCGGCCTCCGCGCCGGTGAACCAGAGCCTGGACGAGCCGATCTGGCGGGTGTCCGACCTGCCCGACACGGCCATGCCCGACCTGTCCTGGGCTCCGGGGCAGGCCGCCGAGGAGGCCGCGCCCCGCCGGGTCCGCCGTCCGGCCGCCGTGATCCGGCGCCGGCGCAACGTCGGTTCGGCCTCCGCCTCCGAGGGCCTGACCCAGATCATGCCCGCGCTGGATCTCGAGGCGACCCGGAACGCCCGCCCGCGGCCCCGCCCGCGCGCCAGCAACGCCCAGGCCGAGCCGCGCAGCACCGTCTACGTGAGCCGGCACGCGGCGGAGCCCAACTGACGGCGGGCCGCCCGGCGAGGCCTAGGGTGGTGCGGTGGCCACCTCGCCGTACGCAGATCTTGATCGTCCGCCGCTGGCCGAGCGCGCGCTGCAACGCGCGCTGATCGTGCCCGGCGGGTTGTGGCGGCGCTTCGAGGTGCGGGCCGAGACCGGCTCGACCAATGCCGACGCCGCCGCGGCCGCGCGGGACGGCGCCAGCGAGGGGTTTGTCGTCGTCGCCGAGCAGCAGGTCGCCGGCCGGGGGCGCCGCGATCGGCAGTGGGTCTCGCCGCCGCGGGCCGGGCTGACGCTCAGCCTCCTGCTGCGGCCCGGCGCCGCCGACGAGGCGCGGGGCTGGGCGCCCGCGCCGCAGCACACCTGGGGCTGGCTGCCGCTGCTCGCCGGGGTGGCGCTGCTCGAGACCGTGCAGCGCCTCACCGAGCTGGACGCGTCGCTGAAGTGGCCCAACGACCTGCTGATCAATGTCGGCACCGGCGAGGCCAAGGCCGCCGGCATCCTCGCCGAGGTGGCCGGGGACGCGGTGGTGGTCGGACTCGGGCTCAACGTCACGACCCGCCCGGACGAGCTTCCCGGCACGACGGGCCTGCCGGCCACGTCGCTGCGGGCCGCCGGCGCGAAGGCCACCGATCGCGATCCGCTGTTGCGCTCGCTGCTGCGCGGCGTCGCGCAGTGGTACGGCGGCTGGCGCGAGGCCGAGGGCGACGCGGAGATGTGCGGGCTGCTGGCGGCGTACCAGCGGGGGTGTTCGACGATCGGCCGCGACGTTCGCGTGCTGCTGCCGCACGGCCGGGAGTTCACCGGTACGGCGACCACGGTGGACGGTTACGGCCAGCTCGCGGTCAGCACGGCTGACGGCGAGCGGCGCGTCTCGGCGGGTGACGTCCTGCACGTACGCTGAGCGGGTGGCGTTCCCGGACGAGGTCCTGACCGACGAGGAGGAGGTCGTCCTCCACCTGCACCCGCACGCCAGGGCGGCGATACGCCCGATCCTGGTGCTGCTGGCGGGCCTGGCGGCGGTGATTCTGGTCTGGGTCATGCTGCCGCCGACGACCGGCGGCCTGATCGGCGTGCTCGTGGTCGCCGCGGTCGCGCTCTTCATGGGCCTGACCCGGGGCCTCTGGCCGCTGCTGGTCTGGCGGACCACGCACTACGTCTTCACCGACGAGCGGATCCTGCTGCAGGACGGCGTGATCGCCCGCGCGCGCCGGGACCTGCCGCTCAACCGGGTCAACGACCACGCGATGCGGCAGACGATGCTCGACCGGCTGCTGGGCTGCGGCACGCTGAAGATCGACTCGATCGGCGAACAGGTCGCGGTGCTGGAGTCGGTGCCGGGGGCCCAGCGGGTGCAGACCCTGCTCTACGAGCTGATCGAGACGGACCGTGAGCTGCGCGGGGACGGCGAGGACGAGGAGACCGGCGAGGACGAATCGGCGCCGCTGGCCGCTAGACAGCGCGGCGCTGAGCGTCGATCTCTTTCGCCAGTTCCGCGTCCAGGGTCCCGTCGGCCTCGGCGCTGAGCTCGGCCAGGCCCGCGACCACGTCGAGCTCGCAGACCGCGGCCTCGTGCCCGTCGACCGGCGGCTTGAGGAAGACGAAGGTCCGGTACGCCCAGAAGCGGAACACCGTCGCCACCGCGACGCCCAGCATCGTGACCCCGAGGAACAGGATCTCGTCGTGCTCCTCGGTGAGGCCGAAGCCGTACTTGCCGATGGTGACCGCGCCGGACTGGATGATCATGCCGATCAGGTTGAAGCCGAAGAACAGCGTGTACTCCCGGCGCAGGGCGCTGCGGGTGTGGTGGCGGTAGGTCCAGTACCTGTTCGCGACGTACGCCAGGGTGGTCGTGACGAGGGTCGCCACGATGCTCGCCTTGACCGCGCCGATGGACAGCAGGGCCCACGTGATCACCATGTAGAGCAGGGTGTTGCCGGCGCCGATCACGCCGAAGGCCAGCGCTTCCGGGGCGAGGTGGCGCAGGCGGTCCGCCAGCGAGCGGGCTGAGAGCATTGGTCAACCTTACGGGGGGAATGAGGCGAAGACGTCGGACCGTACGGGGAGATGACTCCGACGTCACATTCGCGGGACTGCGGGCGGGGCGGTCGGCGGGACGGACCGCGGCACCGGGGCGGAGGTGTCCATCGGCGGCGCCGGGACGGGCTCGACCGGGCCGGGGACCGCGATGTCGCCGAACACGAAGCGCCGGTAGGACCAGAAGCGGAACAGGGTGCCGACGGCGGTGCCGATCAGCTGGCCCGAGACATTGTCCGCGAGCGGGCTCTGCAGCACCGGCCAGATCAGGCCGAGGCCGTAGTGGCTGATCGCCAGGCAGGCCAGGCCGATGACCAGGCCGACCGCGTTGAGCAGGAAGAACATCACGTATTGCCGGGCCATGTTGGCGTGCCCGCGGTGCCGCCAGGTCCAGAATCGGTTGCCCAGGAACGCCACCGTGGTCGCGATGACCGTGGAGATCGTCTTGGCGGTGAGCGACTCGCTGCCGTGCTGAAGCAGCAGGTTGAAGATGGTCAGGTCGACGGCGAAGGCGGTGGTGCCCACGACGCCGAACTTGCTCAACTCGCGCACGAGTGCCCCGAAGCGTGCCCGCAGCGCGGGCAGGATTGCGGCAGGCACGGACCTGAGAGTACCGGCGCCGGTCACGGAGCGCCGTTTTCGTGAGCGACTCTTAACCCGTCGGCACCGACCGGGCCACGCTGCTTGTACGGACGGTAGCCGCTCTGGTTGATCTCCGTGATTTCCGCGTGCCGGGCCCGGCAGCCGGCGCACCAGGCGAGGTGGGTCTCGAGCCGGGCGGCGTCGCGCGGCGCCATCCGGCCCCGGACGTGACCGCCCAGCCGGTCGCCGGTCCACCGGCACTCGGGGGGATCGGCGACCGCCACGTGCTGCTGCAGATAGAGCCGGCGCAGACCCTCGCGGGCCCGGTGCGCGAGCACGGCGACGGCGTTCGGCGTGAGCCCGAGGTGCGGCGCGACCTCGGCCGGGCTGGCCCCCTCGACCTCCGTGCGCCAGAGCACATCGCGCCAGCGGTCGGGCAGCGCCCGGAAGGCCTGCGCGGCGTAGGTGCGCTCCAGGCGGTCGAGGGCCGGGTCGCGGAACGGCTCGCCCTCGTCGTACCGGGTGAGGTCGTCGGTGAATTCGAGCCGGCGGTCGCGCCGGGCCCGGTGGTAGCAGACGTGCCGCAGGGTCGTGTTCAGGTAGGCGCGGAACGCCACCAGCGGCCCGCCGCCGGCCCGCAGCGTCGCGAAGACCTTGGCGAAGGTCTCGGCGACCAGGTCGTCGGCGTCGGCCGGATCGCGGACGAGGCCGTACGCCAGCGCCCGGGCGGCGGCCCGGTGGCGCTGGTAGAGAACGCCGTACGCGGCGGTGTCGCCCGCGCGTACGGCGGAAAGCAGATCTGTGTCGATGTCGGTCTCGCTGGCCGGGATCGTCATTCCTGCCTCCTGTAGCGGGGAGTGGGAGGAAAGCCCGATTAACGACTAGCTTAGGACGTTTCGTCCGCTTTGTGAACGCGGGTGGATGCGGGCCGGGAAATGCATTCAGTCGGCCGCCGTGCGCGCTTGTGCGTCAAGCGGCGAAGGATCGATCGTGATTGCGCACAAACACCGAGGATTGTGCGGTTGTCCACAAGATTCGCCGATGAACTGAACGTTCCCTCGGCTTAGGCTGATGTGACTCCCGTGACAATGGCCGACCGATCGGCCTGGTTCGTCACAGGTCAGTGCCGACCGAAGGGATTCACATGTCTGTGCCCCCCACCGCACACGCCAAGCTTCTGAACTGGGTCGACGAGGTTGCCGCCCTGACCACACCGGACCGGGTGGTCTGGTGCGACGGCTCCGACGAGGAATGGACCCGGGTCACCGACGTGCTCGTCGACGCCGGGTCGCTGGTCCGCCTCGACGCGGCCAAGCGGCCCAATTCGTTCTGGGCGCGTACGGATCCCGGGGACGTCGCTCGGGTCGAGGAACGCACGTTCATCTGCTCGGTGGATCCCGCCGACGCCGGTCCGACCAACAACTGGACGGCGCCGGCGGAGATGAAGGAGTTGATGACGGGGCTGTACCGCGGCTGCATGCGCGGACGCACCATGTACGTCGTGCCGTTCTGCATGGGCCCGCTCGACGCGCCCAACCCGATGTTCGGCGTCGAGATCACCGACAGCGCCTACGTGGTGGCCTCGATGAAGATCATGACCAGGATGGGCACCCCCGTCCTGACCGCGATGGGTGACACCGCGGACTTCGTGCCCGCGCTGCACTCGGTCGGCATGCCGCTGGCCGAGGGCGAGTCCGACGTGGCCTGGCCGTGCAACGAGACCAAGTACATCTCGCACTTCCCGGAGACCCGCGAGATCTGGTCGTACGGCTCCGGCTACGGCGGCAACTCGCTGCTGGGCAAGAAGTGCTTCGCCCTGCGGATCGCCAGCGTCGCCGCCCGCGACGAGGGCTGGCTCGCCGAGCACATGCTGATCATGAAGCTGACCTCGCCCGAGGGCCAGGTCCGCTACATCGCCGGCGCGTTCCCGTCGGCCTGCGGCAAGACCAACCTCGCCATGCTCGAGCCGACGCTGCCGGGCTGGAAGGTCGAGACCGTCGGCGACGACATCGCCTGGATGCGCTTCGGTTCCGACGGCCGCCTGTGGGCCACCAACCCGGAGTACGGCCTGTTCGGCGTCGCGCCCGGCACCGACCACCACACCAACCCGAACGCGATGCGCACCCTGGCCCGCGGCAACTCGGTCTTCACCAACGTGGCGCGCACCGACGACGGCGACGTCTGGTGGGAGGGCATGGGCGAGCCGCCCGCGCACCTCATCGACTGGCGTGGCGACGACTGGACGCCGGACTCCGCAACGACGTCCAGCCACCCGAACAGCCGCTTCTGCACGCCCATCAACCAGTGCCCGATCCTCGCGCCCGAGTACGACGACCCGCGCGGCGTACCGATCGACGCGATCCTCTTCGGCGGCCGGCGCAAGACGACCGTCCCGCTGGTCACCGAGGCCCGCGACTGGGTGCACGGCGTCTACTTCGGAGCGACGCTGTCGTCCGAGACCACCGCCGCCGCGGTGGGCAAGGTCGGCGTGGTGCGCCGCGACCCGATGGCGATGCTCCCGTTCATCGGGTACCACGCCGGTGACTACTTCAACCACTGGATCGAGATGGGCAAGGCCGCTTCCGGCGACGCCGACAAGCTGCCGAAGGTCTTCTACGTGAACTGGTTCCGCCGCGACGCGGACGGCGGCTTCCTGTGGCCGGGCTTCGGGGAGAACTCGCGCGTGCTCAAGTGGATCGTCGAGCGCCTCGACGGCAAGGCCGACGCGGTCGAGACCCCGATCGGTCACGTGCCGACCGCCGACGCCCTCGACGTGAGCGGCCTCGACATCAGCCGGGCGGACCTGGAGGCCGTGCTGCGCGTCGACACCGACGAGTGGCTGGCGGAGATCCCGCAGGTCGAGGAGTGGTTCACCAAGTTCGGTGACAAGCTGCCGGCCGTGCTCTGGTCCGAGCTGGACGCTCTCAAGGCCCGCCTCAACGCCGCGTGACACCCCGCGCCCGCCTCGTGAACGAGGCGGGCGCGGCCTGAGTACCGTCGACGCCGTGTTTGACGTTGCGGTCGTCGGCGCCGGCCCGGCCGGTGCCGCCGCGGCCCTCGCGGCGCGGCGGGCGGGCGCGTCGGTGCTGCTGATCGACCGGGCCGCGTTCCCCAGGGACAAGCCGTGCGGCGACGGCATCGCGGCAGACGCCGTCGACGTGCTCGCGGGCCTCGGCGTCACCGGACTGACCGACGGCTATCAACCGGTGGCGGGCCTGCGACTGATCGCGCCGGGCGGCACCGAGGTGGCCCGGCCGCTGCCCCGGCCGGCGCACACCGTTCCGCGCCGGGTGTTCGACGCCCGGCTCGTGCTGGCCGCGGTCGCACAGGGCGCCGAGCTTTGCCGGCACACGGTCCGGACGATGCGCGAGGACGGCGAGGGCGTCGTCCTCGACGACCGGATCCGGGCCCGGGTCGTGATCGGCGCCGACGGGGCCGGCTCGGTGGTCCGCCGTGCGCTCGGCCACCCGGCCAACCCGGACGGCCATCTCGCCATCGCGATCCGCGGCTACGCGAGCGCGGTCGGCACCGAACAGCTCATCCGGACGACGAGCGCGCGCTGGCCCGCGTACGCGTGGTCGTTCCCGCTCGGGGACGGCACCGCCAACGTCGGGTACGGCGAGACGTTGCGCGGGGCGCCGCTGACGAAGGCGTACCTGATGTCGCGGCTGGGTGAGCTGCTGCCCGGCACCGAGCCGACCGGCGTGCGCGCCCACCACCTGCCGTTGTCCACCCACCGGCCGCCGCCGGCCCAGGGCCGGGTGCTGCTCGCGGGCGACGCGCTGTCGCTGATCAACCCGTTCACCGGCGAGGGCATCTTCTACGCGGTGCTCTCCGGCGCGCTGGCCGGCGCCGCCGCGGCGACCGGGGCGCACCGGGTTGTCGAGCGCTACCGCGCCGCACTCAGGCGTCGGCTCGGCCGTCACCTCCGCCACTCCGGAGTGGTTGCGCTGCTGACCCGGCGGCCGGAGGTGGTCGACGCCGCAGTCCGCGCGGCCCGCCGAGATGGCGCGGTTTTCGACCGAATGGTGGAACTGGGGCTGGGTGAGGGGGTTTTCGACCTTCGCACGATAGGACGCATCGGGGCAGAGTTGCTGCACATCGCACCGCCACCCTCTTGAGGGTGCGCCCAGGCTCGCTAGGCTTGTCCGGATGAGTCTGCGGTCCCTGGTCTATTCGCTGTACGAACGACGGCTCGCCGGCAAGCTCGCCGGCAAGCCGGTCCCGCAGCATGTCGGGGTCATGTGCGACGGCAACCGGCGCTGGGCCCGCGAGATGGGCTACGTCGACCCCAACGACGGCCACCGGGTCGGCGCCGAGCGGATCAAGGAGCTGCTCGGCTGGTGCGACCAGGCCGGGATCGGGCACGTCACGCTCTACCTGCTGGCGACCGACAACCTGCAGCGCCCGGCCGCCGAGCTGGATCCGCTGGTAAAGATCATTGAGGACCTGGCGACGGAGCTTGCCGAGGACGGCAACCCGTGGCGGCTGCGCCTCGTCGGCGCGCTCGACGTGCTGCCGGCGACCACCGCGACCGCGCTCAAGGCCGCGCAGGAGAAGACCCGGCACCGCACCGAGGGCGTCGAGGTCAATCTGGCGGTCGGCTACGGCGGCCGCCGCGAGATCACCGATGCGGTCCGCTCGCTGCTCTACGAGCAGTCGGCGGCCGGTCGCACCCTCGAGGAGCTTGCCGAGATCCTCGACGTCGAGCACATCGCCGAGCACCTTTACACCCGCGGCCAGCCCGATCCCGACCTGGTCATCCGCACGAGCGGGGAGCAGCGGCTCTCCGGCTTCCTGCTGTGGCAGTCGGCGCACTCGGAGTTCTACTTCCACGACGCGAACTGGCCGGACTTCCGCCGCACGGACTTCCTCCGGGCGCTGCGGTCATACGCGGGACGGCAGCGGCGCTACGGCGCTTGACGTTGTTCAGGATCAGTACAGAAATCACGATCGCGATCCCGGCCCACTCGTGCGCGCTCAACTCCTGGCCGAGCAGCACCAGACCGGCCAGCGCGGCGAGCACCGGATGCACGCTCATGAACATCCCGAAGAGGCGGGCCGGCACCCGGCGCAGGGCGATCAGGTCCGCGGCGTAGGGGATCACCGAGCTGAGCACGCCCGCGGCGACGGCGTACCCGAGCCCGGCGCCGCCCAGCCGGCCCTGCGCCACCAGCGTCGCGGCGACCGGCAGGTAGGCCACCGCCGACACCGCGGTCGCCGCGGCCGGCGCCTGCACGCCCGGCAGCCGCGACCCCAGCAGCCGGTTGAGCAGGATGTACGACGCCCAGCAGGCCGCCGCGAGCAGGCCGAGCCCGATGCCGGGGTAGTCGCTCGCCGGCCCGGGAAGCACCAGCACATAGACGCCGGCGGCGGCTCCCAGCGCGCAGAGCAGGTCGAGGCGGGTGCGGGAGGCGGCCAGCGCGACCGCGAGCGGGCCGAGCACCTCGAGGGTGACCGCGAGGCCGAGTCCAATTCGGTCGATCGCGGTGTAGAGGCTCAGGTTCATCACCGCGAACGCGGCGGCGAGCAGCAGCGTCGGCCACCACTGCGCCCAGCTGAAGCGGAACGGGTTCGGCCGGGCCAGCGGCAGCAGGACGGCGGCGGCGACGAACTGGCGCACCGCGACGACACCCGCGGGGCCGATCGTCGCGAACGCGTGCGCGCCGACGGCGGCGCCGACCTGGTTGCTCGCCGCGCTGCCGAGCATCGTCGCGACGCCCGCGAGCCGGTGGGATCTCATGGCGTCAGCGTTCGCCGCCGCGCGGCGCTCACGGAAATACGCAGGCCGCCCGATCTATACGCTCGGCGCATGGATGTGCGGCTGGGTCAGCTCCGGACGCTCCTCGCGGTGGTCGACGCGGGCACCTTCACCGACGCCGCGACCGTCCTCGGCGTGTCACAGGCGACCGTCTCGCGTTCCGTCGCGGCGCTGGAGCGGGCGCTCGGCGCCCGGCTGCTGCAGCGCAGCACCCGGCACGTGGCGCTGACCGCCACCGGCACCCGGATCGTCGCGCAGGCCCGGCGGATCGTCGAGGAGGTGGCACACCTGCAGCGCATCGCCGACGCCTCGCGGACCGAGGTCCTGCTCGGCTTCGCCTGGGCGGCGCTGGGCCGGCACACCCGGCAGCTGCAGCGGATCTGGGCGGCCGCGCATCCGGGCGTCCCGCTGGTGTTCGTGCAGGCCAACGACCCGACCGCGGGCCTGAGCGACGGTACGGCCGACGTCGCCGTCATCCGCCGCCCGCTCGACGACGACCGCTTCGCCACCGCGGAGATCGGCCTCGAGTCGCGGTGCGCGGCGGTCGCCACGGGCGGCGCGCTCGCCCGCCGGCGCAGCCTGCGGCTGGCGGACCTGTCCCGTTACACGGTCGCGATCGACAGCCGCACCGGCACGACCACGCTGGACCTGTGGCCGCCGGAGGCCCGGCCGTCCGCCGTCCGCGCGACGCTCACGGTGGACGAGTGGCTGACGCTCATCGCCGCCGGCCAGGCCGTCGGGGTCACCTCCGAGGCGACCGCGTACCAGTATCCAAGGCCGGGCGTCGCGTACCGGGTGCTGCGGAACGCGCCGCCCATCTCGGTGCGCCTGGCGTGGTGGCGCGACGATCCGCCGGGTCACCTCGGCGAACTGCGGGACCTGGCCCGCCGGACCTATGGCTGGTCAGGGGCGGCGGAAGGCCGATAGTGCCTCGGCGAGGAAGCCCGCCACCGCCTCGGGGGACTCCAGCGTCAGGTCGGCCGCGCTGGAGACCTCGGCGCCGGTCTCCGGGTTGGCGACGGCCACGCACATGCCGAAGAAGCCGGGGTCGACGGCCTCGCGGGCGCGCAGCGCGTCGAACGCCTTGATGTCGGACATGTCATCGCCGAAATACCAGGCGCAGCCGGCGTTGAGCACGGCCTCGCTGATCACCATGCCCTTGTCCTGGTCGACCGGGGGCTTGAGCTCGACGACCATGCGGCCGCCCTGGATCCGCAGCCCCAGGCGCTCCGCCTGCTCGTGGCCCCAGCGCTCGACGGTGGCGGCGAGATGCGGCGCGGTGCGGTAGTGCAGGGCGACCGAGAGGCGCTTGTATTCCACCAGGATCGCCTCGGGCAGCTCGGTCTTGGCACGCTCGGCCAACTCCGCCATCGCGGGCACCCACGGCAGGGCCGCGGGCTCCGTGACGACCTCGCCGTCGTGCCAGACCTCGAGGCCGTAAAGCCCGAAGAGGTCGACGTGGGTCAGCGACTCGAAGCGCGAGCGCAGAAAGCTCACCGGGCGCGCCGAGACGATCGCCACGCGGGCCACCGCACCGGCGAGTTCCTCGAGCACGCCGAGCACCGAGGGCACGGGCTGGGAGGCGTCGGGATCGTCCGTGACTGGCGACAGCACCCCGTCGAAGTCGAAGAAGAGAGTCGTGTCCCGGGCCCGCGAGGCGGTGAACTGCCAGGCCTCGGCGGCGCTCAGCGGGTGCGTAGGACGCGCATTGCTGGGGGGAGACTCAGGCACGACTCCCAGCGTACCCGCCGTTCGGCCGGTTGCACGCCGCCGCTTCGACGGTGAATTGGCGTATCACGCGGGTACTACCGCAGGTGCCTGTTGACCAGTAGCGTTCTTGTCATGGCGCGGGGTCGTCCCGGGCCAACCGGTCGGCCCGGACCTGCGACAAGTGCGCCACGGGGCCCGCATCCCGGCTCCGTGTCAGGGACGGGTGCCGGACGTGGCGGACCGCGGGCGGCCCGGGTTGCACGCCCGCTGGAGCGAGCAGGCCTGTGACATCTCGCCGTACCGACGCCGGGACCCCCCAAGACCCGGCCGCCAAAGTCTCCAGCAGTCGCGCCTCCACGGGACGCAGGTCGTCCCGGGATCGGCACGCCGATGCGGAGCCCGCCCCAGCCGGCCGGGTTTTCGTCCTGGACACCTCGGTCCTGCTGTCCGACCCGGCGGCGTTTCGCCGGTTCACCGACCACGAAGTGATCATTCCCCTCGTGGTGATCTCCGAACTGGAGGACAAGCGCCACCATCCCGAGCTCGGCTGGTTCGCCCGCCAGGCGCTGCGCATGCTCGACGAGCTGCGCATCAAGTTCGGCCGCCTCGACCATCCCGTCCTCTGCAACGACGAGGGCGGCACCGTGCGGGTGGAGCTCAACCACGCCGACCAGAGCGCGCTTCCGCACGGCTTCCGCAACGACTCCAACGACACCCGGATCCTCTCGGTGGCGCTGGGGCTGGCCGCGGAGGGCCGGGACGTCACCCTGGTCAGCAAGGACATGCCGCTGCGGGTCAAGGCGGCGTCGGTCGGCCTTACCGCCGACGAGTACCGGCACGGCCAGGCCAGCGACCCGACCTGGGTGGGCATGTCGGACCTCAAGCTCTCGGAGGACCAGGTCAGCCAGCTGTACGCGGGTGAGGAGCTCGCGCTGGAGGAGGCGGACGCGCTGCCCTGCCACACCGGCCTGGTGATCCACTCGTCGCGGGGTTCGGCGCTGGGCCGGGTCAATCCCGATAAGACGGTGCGCCTGGTCCGCGGCGACCGGGAGGCGTTCGGCCTGCGTGGCCGGTCCGCGGAGCAGCGCATCGCGCTGGACCTGCTGCTGGACGAGGCCATCGGCATCGTGTCGCTCGGCGGCCGGGCCGGCACCGGCAAGTCCGCGCTGGCGCTCTGCGCGGGCCTCGAGGCGACGATGGAGCGCAACCGCCACAAGAAGGTCGTGGTCTTCCGCCCGCTGTACGCGGTCGGCGGGCAGGACCTCGGCTACCTGCCGGGCAGCGAGTCGGAGAAGATGTCGCCCTGGGCGCAGGCGGTCTTCGACACCCTCGGAGCCGTCGTGCACGCGAACGTCATGGAGGAGGTCCTGGCGCGCGGGATGCTCGAGGTCCTCCCGCTGACCCACATCCGCGGCCGCAGCCTGCACGACGCGTTCGTGATCGTGGACGAGGCCCAGTCGCTGGAACGCAACGTGCTCCTCACGGTGCTGTCCCGGATCGGGCAGGGCTCGCGGGTGGTGCTCACCCACGACGTCGCCCAGCGCGACAACCTGCGGGTCGGCCGGCACGACGGGGTGACGGCGGTGATCGAGGCGCTGAAGGGCCACCCGATCTTCGCCCACGTCACCCTTACGAGGTCGGAGCGCTCGCCGATCGCAGAGGTCGTCACCGATCTACTGGAAGACATTCCGCAGTAACTCTCCGTTACGAGCTGAGGCGGGGGCCCGACGGGTCCCCGCCTCACGCTATGGAGAGGAGTAACTACCTAAAGTGAGATTTCCATTACCTCGATCGTGATGGAAATGGTGGCCTTTTGCCCGGATTAAATACCAATAATCCTGTGATTCATTTCACACGTGCGCGTCGTCATTTCACATCCACCTCACTCTGGGCCATGGTGTCTGGCGAGCATCAATCGCGTGGCCCGGCAGGTCAGAGATCGACTGCGGGGTCATCGTGACCGGGAGCACGGTGGCCGGTCACGCGGCCCGAGGGGTCGACGGTGCTCGCGGCGGGAATAGTCGCCGGGATTCATCCCGGCGAATTCGCACCGCGTCATTGCCCCCTACGAAGGGAAACTTCGTGAATCGGCTCTGGAGCCGGGTCGGAATCCGCGTGGCCTCGGTTGGTCTTCTCGTGGCCGGCGTGATCGGCGGGGTTTACCTCGGTAAGGATCAGGAAGTCCAGGCGCAGAGCGCCCAGTCCGGCCTCGTCGCCCAGGCTGAGGTGGATGACCTGCAGTTGCTCAAGGAGCGGCACGGTCAGCACGCGGCCGCGCGCGCCTACCAGCGGCAGGCCGAGGGTGAGGCCGCCTCGAAGGCCGCCTCCGAGGCCAAGGTCGCCGCCGGCAGGTCCCGGGCGCTGGAGAAGAAGGTCATCGCTAAGAAGGCCGCGGAGAAGAAGGCGGCCGAGGACAAGAAGTCCGACGACGACTCCGGTGCGACGGTGCCCTACGACGGGCCGATCCCGGACTCCTGCGATGAGTTCAGCGGCAACCGGGCCACCGGCTGCGCGCTCATGATCAAAGACGGCTTCGAGATCGACCAGTTCCCGTGCCTCGACAAGCTGTGGAAGAAGGAGAGCGGCTGGAACCACCGCGCCTCCAACTCCAGCTCCGGTGCCTACGGGATTCCGCAGGCGCTGCCGGGCAGCAAGATGGCCAGCGAGGGCGACGACTGGAAGACCAGCCCGGCGACCCAGATCAAGTGGGGACTCGGCTACATCAAGGGGCGCTACGGCTCCCCGTGTGGCGCGTGGGGTCACTCGCAGGACACCGGCTGGTACTAAGACCTAGCGGCACGACAAAAGGGGTACGGGTTTCGGCGCGTACCCCTTTTGCGTGGGCACCTCGTGTTCAAATATCCATATGGTCCGGAAAGTCGCCTCCTTGGTCGTGCTCGGCGTTCTCGCCTCCGTTCTTTCCGTGAACCAGACAGCGGCAAACGCCGGGGATGTCGCCGAACCGGCGCGTGACGTCGTTGGTGGCGACAACGCGGCCGATGGGCGATTTCCGTGGATGGTGCGGCTCTCCATGGGCTGCGGCGGCGCGCTGACCGCGCCGCGGGTGGTGCTCACCGCGGGTCACTGCGTGACCGGCTCGGGCGCGGACACCAGCATCGAGGTGACCGCCGGGGTGACCAACCTCAACTCGGCCCGCGCGATCAAGGCGAAATCGGTATCGGTGATTCGCGCGGACGGGTTCCGCAGCGAAACCCTCGGCGACGACTGGGCGCTCATCAAGCTCGACCACAAGCTCGACCTGCCGACCCTGGACATCACCGCCGGCGGCGCCGACGAGACCGGCGCGGAGACCATCCTCGGCTGGGGGCAGACCAGCGAGACCTCCATGCACCAGGAGACCCGGCTCCGGTACGGCACCGTGCAGGTCGTCGGCGACCAGCGCTGCGCCAAGGCGTACCGGAAGGTCAATGTCGAGCTCGTCGAGGACGAGTCGATCTGCGCCGCCCGGCGCGGCGTCGACACCTGCCAGGGTGACTCGGGTGGCCCGATGGTGCACCGGATCGCCGACGGCAAGTGGGTGCAGGTCGGCATCGTGAGCTGGGGCCTGGGCTGCGCCCGCAAGGGCTACCCCGGCGTCTACACGCAGGTGTCGGAGTTCCGCGACGACATCCAGGCGGCTACCCGCAAGCTCATGTAACGAACTTGCCTGGGTTTACGGGCGGACCGGGTTGGCGTGGCTGGCGCCCATCGGCAACCATCGGGGGATGGGTTACCCCGGGGAGCGCGAGGACCAGGCGGCTAGGTTCGGCACCGAGGCTTTCTTCGCCTCGATCGGCCGGGCGTTCGTGGCGATGTGCGCCGTCATCCCGGTGCTGTTCCTCATCGAGGCGATCGACGTCGGCATCGGCGCCGGGCGCCTCGACGTCGCCGGCGGCATCATCCCGCACCGCCTCGCCGGCCTCGACGGGATCATCTTCAGCCCGTTCCTGCACGCCAGCTGGGACCACCTCTACGGCAACAGCATCCCGCTGATCCTGGTCGGCACGTTCGCGCTGGCCGGCGGCGTGCGCCGCTTCCTCTGGTCGACGCTGGTGATCGTGCTGGTCAGCGGCTTCGGCGTGTGGCTGATCGGCGACCCGAGCAGCGTCGTCGTCGGCGCCAGCGGGGTCGTCTTCGGCTACCTGGGCCTGCTCTTCGCCCGCGGCTTCGTGGAGCGCAGCTGGTGGAACCTCGGCGTGGCGGCGTTCATCGGCCTGCTCTACTGGTACCAGCTGTACAACGTGCTGCCGACCGACCAGCCGATCTCCTGGCAGGGGCACCTGCTCGGCCTGCTCGGCGGCGTGATCTCGGCGATCCTCTTCCGCCGGCGCCGCCCGCGCCCGGTCCCGGCCCTGTATGACCAGGGCGCCACCCTCACCGACCGCTGAGCGCGCCTCTGGGCCGCCGCGCCGGCAGGACCGCCACGCCCACCGCCACCAGGGTGAGCGCGGCGCCGAGGAGGGTGTTCCAGCCCGGCCGCCCGGCCGCCGCCGGCACGATCTCGTCCACCAGCAGCGCGCCGGTGACCTGGCCCGCGATCATGCCGAGGCCGAGCAGGAGCACGCCGGTGTAGCGGACCACGGCGGCGCCGACGGCGATGAAGAGGATGCCGAGCACGCCCCCGATGTACAGCCACCAGGGGCCGGACGGCAAAGCGCGGGGGAGGCCCCGGACGCACACGGAGACCACGAGCGCGACCAGCAGCACCGACGTGCCCATGGCGAAGTTGACCAGGCCCGCCACCATCGCGCTGCCGGAGACGACCCGCACGTGGCCGTTGACGGCCTGCTGCCAGGCGATGCCGACGCCGGCCAGCAGAGGCAGCACGGCGAGCGCCAGCGCGCTCGGGTGCCCCAGCCGGTCGCCGACGGCCAGCAGCACCGCGCAGATGGTCAGCACCGAGCCCGCCAGCCGCGGGGTGGTCACCGGCTGCCGGCCGGCCGGGCCCACGCCCGCCCGGTCCACCAGCAGGCTGCTCGAGGACTGGCCCGCGACCAGCGCCACGATGAAGACGGCGACGCCCAGCGTCGGCACGGTCAGGCCCTGCAGGGCGACCAGGAAGCCGCCGCACATCCCGCCGATGCACTGGTGCGGGCGGATCCGCCGCCCCCGCAACCCGTCGCGCAGGTGGCGCAGCCCGGCCCGGCCGGCGGGGAGCAGCGGCACCAGCACCGCGAGCACCAGCAGGCCGGAGCCGAACGAGACGACGGCCGCGCCGATCGGGTCGTCCAGGCGGATCGAGAGTTCGCCGTTGATCCTCGACTGCACGGCCAGCGCAACCCCCGCGACCAGCGCGAACAGCAGGCCGGTGGCGCGCCGCCCGGCCGAGACGGCCGGGACGGCGGGTTCGGGTGGCGCGGGTGCGATCGAGGTCTGCGTCACTCGCCCACCGTCGGCAGGTGCCCGTCGAAGTCGACCGCCGAGTACAGCGCCAGCTTCTCCAGCCGGTGGTAGGAGTCGATGACCCGGATCGTGCCGCTCTTGGAGCGCATGACGATCGACTGGGTGTGCGCGCCACCGGAGCGGTATCGCACGCCCTTGAGCAGGTCGCCGGAGGTCACCCCGGTCGCGACGAAGAAGCAGTTGTCGCCGGTGACCAGGTCGTCGGTGCCCAGCACGCGATCGAGGTCGTGCCCGCCGCCGATGGCCTTCTCCCGCTCCGAGTCGTCAAGCGGCCAGAGCTTCGCCTGGATGGCGCCGCCCAGGCACTTGATCGCGCAGGCGGCCGTGATGCCCTCCGGGGTGCCGCCGATGCCCATCAGCACGTCGACCTCCGACTCGCTGCGGGCCGCCGAGATGGCGCCGGCGATGTCGCCGTCGGAGATGAACTTGATGTTCGCGCCCGCCGCCCGGACCTCCTCGACCAGCGCCTGGTGCCGCGGCCGGTCCAGGATGCAGACGGTCACGTCCGAGACGCTCGAGCGCTTGGCCTTGGCGATGCGCCGCAGGTTCTCGGTCGCGCCCGCGTTGATGTCGATGACGTCGGCGCAGTCCGGACCGACGGCGATCTTCTCCATGTAGAAGACGGCGCTCGGGTCGAACATCGCGCCGCGCTCGGCGACCGCCAGCACCGCGACCGCGCCCGGCATCCCCTTGCTCATCAGCGTCGTGCCGTCGACCGGGTCGACCGCCACGTCCACCTCCGGCCCGGTGCCGTCGCCGACCTCCTCGCCGTTGAACAGCATCGGGGCGTTGTCCTTTTCGCCCTCGCCGATCACGACGACGCCGCGCATCTGAATCGAGTTGATCAGCTTGCGCATCGCGTCGACGGCGGCGCCGTCGCCGCCCTCCTTGTCACCCCGGCCGACCCAGCGGCCGGCGGCCATCGCGGCGGCTTCGGTCACGCGTACGAGGTCGAGCGCGATGTTGCGGTCGAGGTCCTGCGGGTTGTTGGAAACGGGCATGGGGGTGCCTCCTCGCGACGGTGCGGGTGTGGTGCACCGATCCTCACACGGGGAGACGCGGGAAGTCCCGCGTCCGCGACATGGTTAACAATGGTGAGGTGACTACCCCCGATGCCGCAGCCGAACCCGTCACCGTCGGAAAGCGCGGCGGCCGCTCACCGCGGGACATGGCGATGTCGCTCGGCATCCTGCTGATACCGATCGCGCTGCTGCTGCTCTTCTACCGGCTCGTCCTCGACGGCGACCGGCCGGTGAGCATCGACACCGAGCCGACCCTCCAGCAGGCCCGCGCCGCGGCGGCCTTCGAGGTGGTCGTGCCGCGCGGGCTCGGCGACGACTGGCACGCGGTGAGCGCGACCTTCGAGCGCAAGGGCGGCGGCGCCACGCTGCGGATCGGCTACGTCGATCCCGACCGGGACGGGATCCAGCTGATCGAGAGCAGCACCCCGACGGCCGACCTGATCCCGGTCGAGCTGGGCAGCGACCCCGAGGCGATCGGCACCTTCCGGTCCGGCGCGCGCACCTGGCAGCGCTACGACGCCCGGCCGGGCGAGGAGGCGCTGCTGCTGCTGGAGAAGGGCCGGACGGTCATCGTGGTGGGCAGCACCGACGCCAAGAGCCTGGAGAGCTTCGCCTCGTCGCTGAGCTGAGGGCCGAGCTGAGGGCTGAGCCGAGGGCCGAGCCGAGGGCTGAGCTGAGGAGGGCCCGGTCAGCCGTCGCTGCGGGCCGCACGGGCCGCCTCGATGCGCTCCCGGGCGCCGTCCAGCCGGCGCTGGCAGACGTCCGCCAGCTTCTCGCCGCGCTCCCACAGGGCCAGCGACTCCTCGAGCGAGCTGCCGCCCTGCTCGAGGCGCTCCACCACCGTGGCCAGCTCGGTGCGGGCCTGCTCGTAACTGAGTTCCTCGTCCGTCATCACTGCACTCCCGCTCGAAGCTCACCGTCGGCCAGCCGTACCCGAAGAACGTCGCCCGTCTCCACCTCGCCCGCCGCGCGGACCACGTGGCCGTCGGCGCGCTGCACGATCGCGTACCCGCGCTCCAGGGTCGCCATCGGCGACAGCGCCCGCAGCCGGGCCAGCAGGTGCCGCAGGTCGTCGTCGGCCCGGCGCAGCCGCTGGTCCAGGCTGCGCACCGCCCGGTCGCGCAGCGCGTCGACCTCGGCCGCCCGCTGCTCGACGAGCGACTCGGGGCGGGCCAGCACCGGGCGCGACCGCCAGGATTCCAGGCGGTGCGACTCGCGGTCGACAAGCGTGATCACCGCGCGGTCCAGCCGCCTGCGGGCCTGCCGGACCAGGGTCGTCTCCTCGGCCAGGTCGGGCACGATCCGCTTGGCCGCGTCGGTCGGCGTTGACGCCCGCACGTCGGCCACGTAGTCGATCAGCGGCGCGTCCGTCTCGTGGCCGATCGCGCTGACCACCGGGGTGCGACAGCCGAACACCGCCCGGCACAGCGCCTCGTCGGAGAAGGGCAACAGGTCCTCGACGCTGCCGCCGCCGCGGGCGAGCACGATCACGTCGACGGTCTCGTCGTTGTCGAGCACCTTCAGCGCGTCGATGATCTGCGGCACCGCGGTCGGGCCCTGCACCGGCACGTTGATCACCCGGAAGTCCACGGACGGCCAGCGGCGCCGGGTGTTCATGAGCACGTCCCGCTCGGCCGCGGACGCCCGCCCGGTGATCAGCCCGACCCGCTGCGGCAGGAACGGCAGCCGCCGCTTGCGCTCGCGGGCGAACAGCCCCTCGGCGCCGAGCAGCTTCTTCAGCCGCTCGAGGCGGGCCAGCAACTCGCCGAGGCCGACCTGGCGGATCTCGTCGGCGCGCAGGCTCAGCGAGCCGCGGGCCGGATAGAACTCGGGCTTGGCGTGCAGCGTGACCCGGGCGCCCTCGGCCAGGTCGGGCGCGCCGGCGTCGAGCACGTCGCGATGGGCGGTCACGGTGAGGCTGAGGTCGGCCGACGGGTCGCGCAGCGTCAGGAAGACCACGCTGGCGCCGGGGCGGCGGCTGATCTGCGCGACCTGGCCGTCGACCCAGACCCAGCCGAGCTTGGCGATCCACGCGCTGACCTTCTGGCTGACGACCCGGACCGGCCACGGCTCGTCGGCGCTCGACTTCGCTGGCGCGCTCGGCGTCTCGGGCTGGGTCACCGGGCCAGCCTAGGCCCTGCCCCCGCCCGCCCGGTCACCCCCGAGGCGTGGTGCGCCGCGCGGCCCGGCGCACGCTCGCGACCGCGACCAGCACGATCAGGCCCGCGTACCCCCAGAAGAGCAGGTCGGCGAGCAGGCGCGGGCCGTCGACGTGCCAGTGGCCCGCGGCGCGGGCCGCGAGGCTGAACGGGTAGCCGTGCCGGATCGCGTACCCGGTCAGGCAGCACGCCGCGTCGAACGACCGCACCCCGCTGAGGATCAGGCCGGCGGCCGTCACCGCGCCGCCGGCGCAGTAGCCGGCGACGCCCGCCCCGGCGCCGAGCCTGGAGAATGAGACCAGGAGCAGGCCGCCGATCACGAGCATGACGTGGAAGGCCACGTACGCGCCGTCGTCGGCGCCGCCGCGGTCGATCTCGAGGAGCAGGTTGAGGATGCCGATGGCGATGCTGAACCAGCCGACGAGCAGCCGCAGCGCCGCGCCGAACGAGTCCATCAGGCCGGGTGCCGCCTCGGTGCCGCCCGCCGCGCGGCCGGACCGGTACCCCGCATCGCCTACGGCGCTCATCGACCGAGTATCGCGCCCGCCACCGCCGCCAGGTGCGGAAACGCACTCTGCCGGTCAGGAGATGAGCGCGGCCTCCCGGTCGGCACCGGCGCGGCGGACCACGACGACGGCGGCCACCACCAGCAGGCCGGCGAACGCCCAGAAGTAGAGGTCGGCGACGAGGTTCACGGCGTCGAGCTGCCAGCTCGACCGGTTCGCGGCCGCCTCGGCGGTGGCCGGGTCGGCGGCGCTCGCTCCCCGGGACAGCCAGGCGAACGGCCAGCCCCGGCTGGCGAGATAGACGTACGTGCCGCCGACGTCGACGCTGGTCACCAGGGTGCAGGCCAGCGTGCCGCCGACCGCGGCGCCGGCCGTCGCCGCCGCGGTGGCCCGGGCCGGCAGCCCGATCCGGTGCGGCATGAGCAGCACCAGCCCGCCCCCGGCCAGGACCACGCCGACGATCATGTCGGTGACCGGCCGCGGCGCGCCCAGATTGAGCAGGATCCAGGTCAGGCCCCCGACGAGGCTCACCGCGCCGAGCAGCCCTCGCGCGGCGGCGCCGACCCGGTACCGAACGGTCACTCTCGTCTCATCCACCGCACGAGTATGCCGCGCCGCGGCGCGATCCGGCCCGCGCGGCGATGCCGGGGCCGGTGCCCGGGCCCGGGGCGGGCTGTGGCGCCCGTCGCACGGCGGGATGTTGCGGCCCGGTGCACGTACCATGGCGGGGTGACCGCCGACTCGACCAGCCCAGTTCGCAAGCGTGTGCTCCTCGCCAAGCCGCGGGGCTACTGCGCCGGCGTCGACCGTGCCGTGCAGACCGTCGAGGAGGCGCTCAAGCTCTACGGCGCCCCGGTCTACGTGCGCAAGCAGATCGTGCACAACAGGCACGTCGTCACCACGCTCGAGGCGCGCGGCGCGATCTTCGTGGAGGAGAACGAGGAGGTCCCCGAGGGCTCGACCGTCGTCTTCTCGGCGCACGGCGTCGCGCCCGAGGTGCACGAGCAGGCCCGCGAGCGCAAGCTCAAGGCGATCGACGCGACCTGCCCGCTGGTCACCAAGGTGCACCACGAGGCGAAGCGGTTCGCCGCCGAGGACTACGACATCCTGCTCATCGGGCACGAGGGGCACGAAGAGGTCATCGGCACGGCGGGCGAGGCCCCGGCGCACATCCAGCTCGTCGACGGGCCCGACGACGTGGAGAACGTCGTCGTCCGCGACCCCGCGAAGGTCGTCTGGCTGTCGCAGACCACGCTGTCGGTGGACGAGACCATGGAGACCGTCGCCCGGCTGAAGACGAGGCTGCCGCTGCTGCAGTCGCCGCCCAGCGACGACATCTGCTACGCCACGTCCAACCGCCAGCACGTGATCAAGGAGATCGCCCCGGAGTGCGACGTGGTCATCGTCGTCGGCTCCACCAACTCGTCCAACTCGGTGCGCCTGGTCGAGGTCGCGCTCGGCGCGGGCGCGCGGGCCGGGCACCTGGTCGACTACGCCCACGAGATCAAGGACGAGTGGCTGGAGGGCGCGACCACGGTCGGCGTCAGCTCGGGCGCCAGCGTCCCCGACGACCTGGTCATGGAGGTGCTCGCCCACCTCGCGGAGCGGGGCTTCGGCGAGGTCACCGAGTTCACCACCGCCGAGGAGCGGCTGACCTTCTCGCTGCCGCAGGAGCTGCGCCGCGACATGAAGGCCGCCGCGGCCGCCCGACGCTAGGGCGCATCTGGCCCCCTAGGCCCGGCGTTCCAGGCCGTCGTCGTCGAGCAACTCCGGCGCCTGCGGCTGGCGGGGGGTCAGCTCCACCTGGGCCGGGACGGCCAGCTCGTCGTCCGAGACGCCCATCTCCGCGAGCTTGCGGGCGCTGACCAGCACGCGCGACTCCAGCGAGCCGACGGCGCGGTTGTAGGCCGTCACCGCCCCGCTCAGCGAGCTGCCCAGCTTGCCGACGTGATCGCCGAGCGTGGCCAGCCGGCCGTAGAGCTCGCGGGCCAGGCCGTGCACCGCCAGCGCGTTGCGGGCCAGCGCCTCCTGCCGCCACGAGTAGGCCACCGTGCGCAGCAGGGCGATGAGCGTCGCCGGGGTCGCCAGCACCACGTCGCGGGCGAACGCGTGCTCCATCAGCGACGCGTCGCGCTGCAGGGCCGCGTCGAGGAACGGGTCGGCCGGCACGAACAGCACCACGAAGTCCGGCGCCTGGTCGAACGCGGTCCAGTAGGCCTTGGCCGACAGCGCGTCCACGTGCCCGCGCAGCACCCGCGCGTGCTGGTCCAGGTGGGCGTCGCGGGTGCGCTCGTCGCGGGCCTCCATTGCCGACAGATAGGAGTCGAACGGCGCCTTGGCGTCCACCACCACGCACCGGCCGCCGTGCAGGCGCACCAGCATGTCGGGGCGTACGCCCTGGTGGTCGGTCGCGCCGGTGACCTGCTCGGCGAAGTCGCAGTGCTCCAGCAGGCCGGCCGCCTCGACGATGCGGCGCAGCTGGAGCTCGCCCCAGCGGCCCCGCACCTGCGGCGCCCGCAGCGCCGCGACCAGCTGTTTCGTCTCGGTCCGCAGCTCGCCCGCGACCGCGCCCATCGACCGGACCTGCTCGCGCAGCTGGGAGTAGGCGTCCACCCGGTCGCGTTCGAGCTCGGCCACCCGCATCTCGTAGCGCTGCAGGGTCTCGTGCAGCGGTGCCACCGCGCGGGCCACGGCCTCCTGCGACTGCGCGGTGGCCTCATAGGACAGTGCGCGCAGCGACTGCTCCATCCGGGCCTCGCCATCGCGGCCGGCCTGCAGGGTCGCCTCCAGCCGGGCGATGTCGGTGGCGGCGCGCAGGCGCCCGGCCAGCCAGCCGAGCGCGCCACCGACCCCCAAGCAGATGATCACCACGGCCAGCGTCGAGAAGCTCACGCAACGGAGCTTGCCAGAGACCTCTGACTAGATCGGCGAGGGTACCGTCGAGTCATGAAGGTGTTGCTGCTGCTCTTCCTGATTCTGATCGTCGTGGTCGCGGTCGTCGCGGTGGCGCGCGGCGGCGCCGCTGCCCGGGAGCAGCGGCGGCTGGACGACGCCCGCGCCGAGGCCCAGCGGTGGTATGAGCGGCTCGGCGGCCAGCTGATGAACCTGCACGGCGAGGATCCCGCGGCCCGGCAGGCGCTGGCCGACGCGGGCGAGCGCTACAACGCGGCCGGCGGGCAGCTGCAGCAGGCGAAGTCGGTGCGGCAGTTCGAGCTGGCCCGGGAGTCGGCCCTCGAGGGCCTGGCCTACGCGCGGGCCGCCCGGGTCGCGATGGGCCTCGACCCGGGCCCGGACCTGCCGCCGCTGGCGGCCGCGCGCGGCGCGGGTCAGCTGACCCGCGAGCGCGAGGTCAGCGTGCAGGGCCAGCAGTACCGGGCGGGCCCCCAGCCGGGGCCGGACACGCCCTACTACTACCCGGGCGGTCGCGTGCAGGGCCGGCCGGTGCCGTCGGGCTGGTATTCGTCGCCGGTCTGGAGCACGGCGCTCGGCACCGGCGCCGGCGTCCTCGGCGGCATGCTGATCTTCGACGCGCTGTTCTCGCCGGCCTTCGGCGACACCGGCTACGGCGACGGCTACCAGGACGGTTTCCAGGACGCGGCGGGCGACTTCGGCGGCGACCAGGGCGGCGACGTCAACCAGGCCGGCGACTTCGGCGGCGGGGACTACGGCGGCGGCGACTTCGGTGGCGGCGATTTCGGCGGCGGGGACTTCGGCGGCGGCGACTTCTGAGCGATCAGTGCATGCGGCGGGCGAGTTCGCGGCGTAGCGCCCGCGGGCCCGGCCACACCTCGGTCAGGTCGGCGGTGAAGGCCGGCCGGCCCTGCGGGTCGGCGTCGTCGTCGCGGATCGCCGGCCAGCCCTCGTCCTCCTCCGAGACCGGATGGACCCGGTCCAGGTCGACCGGGGTCACATCGAGCATCGTGCGCAGGCCGTCCCGGCGCACCACCACGTGGTCGATGTCCGGCCAGGCCAGCAGCACCGGGTCGCTGCCCTGCGCGGCCAGCTCCAGGCCGCCCGACGAGGCCCGGACCCAGGTGGGCAGCGCGGAGCGGGCCGACAGCGCGTAGCCGCCGGCCACCACCACCCCGATCACCGCGCCCTGCGCGAGGGTGGACCACCACCGCTCGTCCGGTGCCCCCAGCACGAGCCCCACCAGCGGCGACACGGCCACGTAGGCGAGCAGCACGACGGCGAACATCAGCGCGAACGTCCGCCACGGCGACGACCTGAAGAGGACCGCGTCGTCGGCCGGGGCCTCGACCTCGTCGGGCGGGATCGACATGGTTCCCATGCTGCCGTGTCGGCGGCGTCCGTAGGACCGGGTTGCCCAAAGGCGGCGACCCGCCCCGCGGGCGCTCAGAACGCGCAGGCGATCACGAGCTCCTCCGTGCGGTCGGGAAGCATGTCGAGTTCGCCGATCCGGCCCGCCGCCTTCAGGTCGGCCTCGACCAACGCCAGCCGGTCCAGCATCTTCGCCGGCCCGAGCGCCTCCGCGAGCGGGATCTCCGCCTTCATCGACAGCTTCCGGTCCGATTTGGCGCGCCGGACCTGACGCAGGGCCTCCCCCGCCAGGTCGAGCAGGGTGGCGTCGCCATCGGGTGCGACCCGGGTCAGCTCGTACCGCGTCGGCCAGGTCGCGCGGTGCACCGAGCCGTACCGCCACCACGACCAGATCTCCTCGGTCGTGTACGGCAGGAACGGCGCGAACAACCGCAGCAACACGGACATCCCGGCCGCGAGCGCCGCCCGGGCCGAGTCGCCGTCGGGGCCCTCGGCGTACGCCCGGTTCTTGACCAGCTCGATGTAGTCGTCGCAGAACGTCCAGAAGAACGCCTCGCTCGCCTGCAGCGCGGCGGTGTGGTCGAGGGCGTCGAAGGCCGCCGTGGCGACGTCGACGACCTCGGCGAGCCGGGCGAGCACCGCCCGGTCCAGCCCGGCCGTGACCGGCTGCCGCAGCGCGTCCGCGGCGCCGAGCCCGAGCGTGAACCGGGACGCGTTGAGCAGCTTGGTCGCGAGCCGCCGCCCGACCTTGATCTGCGCCGGGTCGAACGCCAGGTCGGCGCCCGGCCGCCCGTTGGCCGCCCAGTACCGCACCGCGTCCGAGCCGTGCTGGACGAGCAGGTCCATCGGCGTGACGACGTTGCCCTTGGACTTCGACATCTTCTTGCGGTCCGGGTCGAGGATCCAGCCGGAGAGCACCGCCGTCTTCCACGGCAGCGTCCCGTGCTCGAAGCGGGAGCGGACCACCGAGTAGAACAGCCAGGTGCGGATGATCTCCTGGCCCTGCGGGCGCAGGTCCATCGGGAAGACCCGGGCGAACAGGTCCTCGTCGTCGCCCCAGCCGCCGACGATCTGCGGGGTCAGCGACGACGTGGCCCAGGTGTCCATGACGTCCGGGTCGGCGGTGAAGCCGCCCGGGACGTCGCGCCGGGACTCGTCGAAGCCCGGCGGACACTCCGAGGACGGGTCAACTGGCAGCGTCGAAACATCCGGTATGAGAAGCTGGCCGTAGTCCGGCTCGCCAACGTCGTCGAGCCGGTACCAGACCGGGATCGGCACGCCGAAGAAGCGCTGACGGCTGATCAGCCAGTCCCCGGTGAGCCCGTTTGCCCAGTGCTCGTATCGGTGCCGCATGTGGCCCGGAACCCAGTTGAGCTCGCGCCCGCGGTCCAGCAGGCCGTCGCGCAGTTCGGCGTCCCGGCCGCCGTTTCGGATGAACCACTGCCGGCTGGTGACTATCTCCAGCGGCGAGTCGCCCCGCTCGTAGAACTTGACCGGGTGGGTGATGGGCCGCGGTTCGCCGATCAGGTCGTCGGTCTCGGCCAGCAGCCGGACGATCTCCCGCCGGGCGGCGTTGACGCTCAGCCCCGCGAACGGCCGGTACGCGGCGTCCGGCACGCCCGCCGGCCGGTCCGGCAGGAAGCGGCCGTCGCGGCCCAGCACGACCCGGGTCTCCAGGTGCAGGTCCCGCCACCAGATGACGTCGGTCAGGTCGCCGAACGTGCAGACCATCGCGATGCCGGTGCCCTTGTCCGCCTCGGCGAGCGGATGGGCGTGCACCGGGACCTCGACGTCGAAGTACGGCGTGCGCACGGTCCGGCCGACCAGCGGATGATCCGGGTGGGTGACCAGCGCGACGCAGGCCGGCAGCAGTTCGGGGCGCGTCGTGTCGACCTCGACCGGCCCGTCCGGGCCGTGGAAGCGCAGCCGGTGGTAGGCGCCGGGCCGCTCCCGGTCCTCGATCTCCGCCTGCGCGACCGCGGTGCGGAAGCCGACGTCCCAGAGGGTCGGTGCCTCCGCCGTGTAGGCCTCGCCGCGCGCGAGGTTGGCGAGGAACGCGCGCTGCGAGACGGCCTGCGACCGGGCCCCGATCGTCGTGTAGGTCATCGCCCAGTCGACCGACAGCCCGAGCCGGCGCCACAGCGCCTCGAACGCCTTCTCGTCGGCGACGGTGAGCCGGTTGCACAGCTCGACGAAGTTGCGCCGGGACACCGCGACGGCCGGCTTCGGCGGCGTCTCGGGCGGCTGCCACTGCGGGTCGTACGGCAGCGACGGGTCGCAGTAGACGCCGTGGACGTTCTGCACCCGCCGCTCGGTCGGCAGCCCGTTGTCGTCCCAGCCCATCGGGTAGAAGACGGTCTTGCCGCGCATCCGCTGGAACCGCGCGACCGTGTCGGTGTGCGTGTAGGAGAAGACGTGCCCCATGTGCAGCTCGCCCGATACGGTCGGCGGAGGCGTGTCGATCGCGTACACGTCCGGCCGCGTCCTGCTGCGGTCGAACGTGTACGTGCCCTCCTCCTGCCAGCGGCTCGCCCATTTCTCCTCGAGGCCGTCAAGTGACGGTCGCTCGGGGAGACCGGCGCGCGCGGTCCTGCCCGTATCGGTCATGCAGCGATGCTACGGCCCCGCTCGTGCCGCAGCAGCCAGGTTTTGGCGGCGAGCCCCCAGCGATATCCGCGCAGCGTGCCGTCGGTTCCCAGCACCCGGTGGCAGGGCACGAACAACGCCGCGGCGTTGCGCGCGCAGGCGGTGGCCGCCGCACGCACCGCGGCGGGCCGGCCGGCCAGCTCCGCGAAGCCGGTGTACGTCACCGGTTCGCCCGCCTTGATGTCGCGCATGACCTGCCAGGCGTGGCCCAGGAACTCCCCGCCGGTGCGCTGCTCGACCGTCACGTCGTCGATCGCGGTGAGGTCGCCGTCGAGATAGGACCGGACCGCGTCACCGACCGGCCCGGGCGACGCGGCGGGCCGCGTCCGGTCCCGCAGCTCCCGGTGTACGAGCGGCAGCAGGTCATCGAGTTCGGCGGTGAAGCCCGAGGCCCGTACGGCGCCGGCGTCGCTGACCAGGTAGGTGAACGGTCCGGCCGGGGTTTCGATGGTGGTGTGCTGCATCATGCTGACCTCCAGAGTCGCATCAGTGCATAGGAGCGCCAGGGCCGCCACCTCTCGGCGTGCGCGGCCAGGGCGCGGGGGGAGTGCGGCAGGCCGAGCGCCTTCGCGCCGCGCTGAACCGCCACGTCGGTGTGCAGGAATACGTCGGGATCGCCGATGGCGCGCATCGCCACGTAGCCGGCGGTCCAGGCGCCGATGCCGGGCAGCTCGAGCAGCCGGGCGACGGACTCCTCGCGGTCGGCGCCGGGCTCCAGGTCGAGCTTGCCGTCGGCCACGGCCTCGGCGAGGGCCCGGATGGTCCCGCGGCGGGCCGCCGGCATCCGGAACGCCGCGTCGGGCAGCTCGGCGACGGACTCGGCGCTGGGGAATCCGCGCAGCTCACCCGGCGCGGCGGGGCCCAGCAGGCGGCCCAGCGTCGTGCGTGCCCCGGACACCGAGACCTGCTGGCCCACGATCGCCCGCACCGCGAGCTCGAAGCCGTCGACCGCGCGGGGCACCCGTACCCCCGGCTCCGCGCGTACCGGGGCGGCGAGCGCGGGATCGTCGCCCAGCAGGGCGTCGACGGCGGCCGGGTCCGCGTCCAGGTCGAAGAGCCGCCGGCAGCGGGCGACCGCCGGGGCGAGGTCGCGGACGTCGGTGAGCCGCAGCGTCGCCTCGACCCACCGGTCGCCGGGCCGCAGCGCGACGGTCGCGCCGCCGTGCGGCAGATTCAATCCCCTCCGGTACGTCGTGGCGTCGATGTCCTCGATGCCGGGCAGCGCCCGGGCGGCCAGGAACCCGAGCAACGCCCCGGCGTGCAACGGCGCCCGGTACGCGAGCCGCAGCGTGATGGTGCCGGACTCGGGCCGCCGGATCGTCCGGCGTTGCCGCAGGTCGCTGGGTGACCGGGCGTACACCTCCCGGATCGTGTCGTTGAACTGGCGCACGCTGCCGAAGCCGGCGGCGAACGCGATCTCGGCGAGGCCCAGGTCGGTGGTTTCGATGAGGATGCGCGCGGTCTGGGCGCGCTGGGCCCGGGCCAGCGCGAGCGGCCCCGCGCCCAGTTCGGCGCCGAGCATGCGGTTGAGGTGCCGCTCGGTGTAGCCGAGGCGGCTCGCCAGCCCCGGCACGCCCTCGCGGTCGACCACGCCGTCCGAGATGAGCCGCATGGCGCGCCCGACCGTGTCCGCCCGCACGTCCCATTCGGGTGAGCCGGGCGCGGCGTCGGGCCGGCAGCGGCGGCAGGCGCGGAAGCCGCCGCGCTGCGCGGCGGCGGCGCTGGGGTAGAAGGTGACGTTCTCACGCCGGGGGGTGACGGCGGGGCAGGATGGCCGGCAGTAGATGCCGGTGGTGCGCACGGCGGTGTAGAACCAGCCGTCGAAGCGCTGGTCGCGGCTGTCCACGGCCCGGTAACAACGCTCGAAGTCCAACTCCATGCTCCCGAGTCTGCTCCACCGGGCGGGCCGTCGGCTGGCGGGATTCGGACATCGCCGTGGCGACGTATGCTTCCGGGCGTGATCAACGAGAAGCTGCGCCTGTCGATCGGCGCCGCACCCGCGCAGAAGGTCGCCGGCGCGATCTTCGGCCTGCTGTTCGCGGCCGTCGGCGCGGCGTTCGTGATGCTGCCGCTCCTCGCGGACGGCTGGCTGCAGAGCGTGATCAACGCGGACGAGTCCTGCCCGACGGCGGACGAGCTCGCCGGGATCCCGCGGGAGATGCTGCCCGAGCCGGTCCGGGACTGCCTGTCGAACGGCAGCTGGTTCACCGCCGGCTCCGGCTTCGACAACGGCATCGGGGCGATGCGGCTGATCGGGCTGTTCGGCATCCCGTTCGTGCTGATCGGGCTCGGCATGGCGTTGAGCTCGCTGCGGACGGCGGCCTGGCTGGACGGCACGAGCGCGACGGTGCGGCGCGCGCTGCGGACCCGCACGGTCGACCTGGCGACGGCCACCATCACGGTCGGCTCGTTCTCGTGGCGCCGCAACCAGGACACCCCGCACTCGGCGGTGGAACGGCTGCCGACGCTGATCGCCCGCGACCCGGCCGGCGGGCGCACGATCACGATCCCGCTGCACGGCCCCGGCATGGCCCAGCTCCCGTCGCCCGAGCTGCGGGCGCTGGCGGAGGCGATCGCGGCGAACCGGGACGGCGACGCCCGCAACCTCGCCACCCAGTTGCGCACGATGGCGGACAACCCGCTGGGCGTCCTCGTTCGCTAGAGAAGCTTGATGAAGACGAGGCACTCGTCGGGCAGGACGATCACCTTGCCGTCCTTGACGTCCTCGCGGATCGTCTCGAGCCGCCCGTGTGCCCACTCCCGGTAGGCGAGCCGGCGGTACAGCCGGGCCGCGCTGGGGTTGTCGATGTCGACGCCGACGGCGACCCGCCACAGGCGCCGGCGGCGCAGCTCGGCCTCGGCCGCGGCGATGAGCTTCGTGCCGATGCCCTTGCGGCGCAGCGGCGCGTCGACCATGAGCTTGTGCAGCATCGGCACCTTGCCGAGGTGGCGGATGATCGCGGACTCCGGCGCCGGCTCCGTCGAGACGAACACCGCGCCGACGGCCCGCTCGCCGACCCGGGCGACGAGCAGCACGCCCTGCCGGCGGGACCGGTCGAGGTAGTAGTCGCGGGCGGCGGGGCCGAACGTGCGGCCCAGCCGGTCGAAGTCTCCGGGAACCCCTGGCCTGATGCGCAATCCCTGTAGGTCCCCCACGGGATCATCGTGCCGGTCGATGCGCCACCCGTCACGCCGGGATCGGCGCCCACCGCCGGGGTGGAACGCCGACCCGTCTTTCGAGAGCCCGGACACTAAGCGGACATCATGAGCGCGGTGACCAGCATGACGACGAGCGCGCCGGTCAGCAGCACGGCCCCGAGCGCGGCGAGCGCGGCCTTGACGATCTCCTTGAACGGCGCCATCATCCCGCCGAACATCCGCACCAGCACCAGGCCGACGAGGATCATGCAGACGATGAGGGCGCTCAGCTTGTCGTTCTGGTGCGCGGCAGAGTTTGACAGCACGGAGTCGAGGGTTAATGTGGTCATGGTGGCTTCTTTCTGCAGGCAAGTGGATTGAAATGCCGCCGAAATGAAATGCCCTGACAACACCCTCGGCGGCCACCGGGGGTGTTGTCGTTTACGCCGTCGTTTGCGGAGCGCACCTCCCTCCACGGCTGATCATCCGACATAACGTTTCGGATACTTCTGTCTTCAAGCTAAACTTCAGTCTGAACTGAAGCAAGATACTTGCCGGGCCGACTGTGGACCACTGGTCATGTATGCGGCATTCATGGCCATTCACCATCCGCTCGGCGAGAAAAGTTCAGTGCTTGGCTGAAGTTTCGACTGAAGGATCGCGATGGCTGACGACGGCAAGCTCGGCGCACGCCTGCGCGCGCTGCGCGAGACCGGGTTCGCGGACCGGTCGGTGACCCAGGGCGTGATCGCCACCGCCCTGGGCCGCAGCGTCCCGCTCGTCTCGTCCTGGGAAAAGGGCAAGGCGCAGCCCTCCGAGGAATGGCTGAACGCGTACGCCCGCTTCTTCGCCAGCCCGCGCTCGCTCGCGGACGGGCACCCGCGGCTGCTCGCCAGGAAGGACCTCCGGGACGACGAGCTCGACCGCTTCGAGGAGCTGTTCCGCGAACTCCTGCGCTTGCGCACCGCGACCGTACCGGGCCAGCCGTCCGGCCCGGCGAGCGCGGATGAGCTGACCACCCGGTCGCCCCGGGAAGGCATGTGGCACTTCCCGGACCAGTCGTCCATCACGCTCGTCTGCGCGCGGCTGCCCGCGGAACTGCGCGCCAGCGACACCTACACCTCGCCGGAGAGCCCCGACTACGTGGAGCTCTACGGCTACTCGGACCTCGACGCCCTCATGGAGCTGTACGGCCACGTGCACGCCGCGAACCCAGGCGTCACCGTGCGCCGCAAGCTCGCCGACGAGCTGACCCAGGACGACGTCACCAATCACCTCGTCCTATTGGGTGGCGTGGACTGGAATCCCATGACGCGCCAGGTGATGCAGTCGTTGGACCTCCCGGTCGTGCAGGACCGGCGCCAGGGAAGTGATCCGGACGAGGGCTCCTTCCGTGTACAGGACCAGGACGGCAACGTGACCGTCTTCCCATCGAGGCTGGAGGGTGATCCGCCGGGCCGGCTGCTGATCGAGGACGTCGCCCAGTTCTGCCGCGCGCCGAACCCTTACAACCGGAAGAGGTCGGTCACCATCTGCAACGGCAACTACGGTCGAGGCACCTACGCCGCCGTGCGTACCCTGACCGACCGCCGGTTCCGCGACCGCAACCGCGCCTACATCGAGCAGCGGTACCGGCCCGAGGACACCTACAGCATCCTGGCCCGGGCCAGCATCGTCGCCGGCGAGGTCATCACCCCGGACTGGACCCTGCCCGGCACGGTGCTGCACGAGTGGTCGAACGCGGGATGACCGCCGCCCTGCGGCGCCCGGTCGCGCGAACCGTGGGACACCGCTACTCGCACGGCCACCTGCTCGCCCGCCCGACCCGGTTCACGCCCGGCGACATGCCCGCCATCGTGGTGCCGACGATCCGCAACCCGGCCACCATGCGCGACTCGGTGCTCCTGGCCCGGGAGCTCGGCCGGCCGATGATCGCGCTGTGCAGCGGCTGGTCGTCGGCGGAGATCGTGCGCAAGCAGGCCGAGAAGCTCGACGCGCCGGTCATCGCGGTGGACGTCACCGACCGGGCGAAACTGCCCGTGTTCAGCTGCGACGTCCTGCTCGCCGGGCACAAGAGGCTCAACCGGGCCACCGACGTCAGCATCAAGCGCAACCTGGGCCTCGCCGTGGCCCGGATGCTGCGCTGGCAGCGGATCGCCTTCCTCGACGACGACCTCACCCACCTGCGGCCGGAGGACATCCGCAACGCGGGCGGCCTGCTGGACGACTACAACGTGTCGGCGATGCACAACGGCGGCTTCCCCGACAACTCCGTCGTGTGTCACGCCCGGCGGGAGGTCGGCCTGCCGCAGGACGTCTTCGTCGGCGGGGGCGCCATGGCCGTACGGGTCAATGCCCGCACCCCGTTCTTCCCCACGATCTACAACGAGGACTGGCTCTTCCTGGTCGGCCGCCGCAACGTCGAGCGGGTCGCCGTGCACGGGCGGGTCGACCAGGACCGCTACGACCCTTTCCTGTCCCCGGAGCGGGCGCGGTCCGAGGAGTTCGGCGACTGCCTCGCCGAGGGACTCTTCTCCCTGTCCGACCACGAACGCCCCATGCAGGCCGCGGACGAACGGTTCTGGCGCGCCTTCCTCGACGACCGGATCGCCATGATCGACGAGATCCTGGCCCTGCTGCACCTCCGCCGCCCGGACGAGCGGCGAAACCGGATCATTCAGGCGCTCAAGGTGGCCCGCGGCCGCTGCCAGATCATCGATCCGGCGTTCTGCGTGGCGTACCTGGGCGCCTGGCGGGCGGACCTCGATGTCTGGCGGCGCTTCCAGACCGGCCTGCCCCGGCACGCGGACCCGGCCGACGCCTTCGCCGCCCTCGGGCTCAAGGCGTACGTGCACATGCCCGCCACGTAGACTGGCCTGTCGTGAGCCTTACCATCGGGATCGTCGGCCTGCCCAACGTCGGCAAGAGCACCCTCTTCAACGCCCTGACCAAGAACGACGTGCTCGCCGCGAACTACCCGTTCGCGACGATCGAGCCCAATGTCGGCGTGGTCGGGCTGCCTGACGAGCGGCTGACGAAGCTGGCCGAGATCTTCTCCTCGGAGAAGATCCTGCCCGCGCCGGTCTCGTTCGTCGACATCGCCGGCCTGGTGCGCGGCGCCTCGAAGGGCCAGGGCCGGGGCAACGCCTTCCTGGCGAACATCCGCGACGCCTCGGCGATCTGCCAGGTGGTGCGCGCCTTCTCCGACCCGAACGTGCTGCACGTCGACGGCAAGGTCGCGCCCGCCGACGACATCGAGACGATCAACACCGAGCTCATCCTGGCCGACCTGCAGACGGTCGAGAAGGCGCTGCCGCGCCTGCAGAAGGAAGCCAAGCTGAAGAAGGACCGGCTGCCGGTGGTCGCGGCCGCCGAGGCCGCGTTCAAGCTGCTCGACGAGGGCACGACCCTGTACGTGGGTGCGCAGGCGGCCGGCATCGACCTGGACCTGCTGGCCGAGCTGCACCTGCTGACCACCAAGCCCTTCCTGTACGTCTTCAACGTCGACGAGGACGAGCTCGGCAACGAGGCGTTCCTGAACGAGATGCGTGCGCTGGTCGCCCCCGCGGAGGCGGTCTTCATGGACGCGAAGATCGAGTCGGAGCTCATCGACCTCCCGGAGGACGAGGCGATGGAGCTGCTGGAGTCGACCGGCCAGACCGAGCCGGGCCTGAACCAGCTCATCCGGGTCGGCTTCAACACGCTGGGCCTGCAGACCTACCTGACGGCGGGCCCGAAGGAGGCGCGCGCCTGGGTGATCCCGGTCGGCGCGACCGCCCCCGAGGCGGCCGGCGTGATCCACTCCGACTTCCAGCGCGGCTTCATCAAGGCCGAGATCGTCAGCTACGACGACCTGACCACGGCGGGCTCGATGTCGGCGGCCAAGGCCGCGGGCAAGGTCCGCATGGAGGGCAAGGACTACATCATGAAGGACGGCGACGTGGTGGAGTTCCGCTTCAACGTGTAGCCACGCCCGGCTCTGCGGCGAACGTGTCCGGCTTGTGGCAGTGTGAGGCGCCGTGGAGTGGGTGTTCGACGGCGAGGTCATCGAGTGGCGCGGACCGGCGCCCTACTTCTTCGTGGCCATGTCCGAGCCGGACAGCGCCGACCTCAAGGAGCAGGCGCGGTCGTTGATCTACTGGGGCCAGGTTCCGGTGCGGGTCGTCGTCGGGGAGACGGAGTTCAGGACGGCGCTGTTCCCCAAGGACGGCCGCTACCTGATTCCGCTCAAGGATGTCGTGCGCAAGGCCGAAGGCCTGGCCGAGGGCGACGTGGTGACGGTGGCGCTGCGTCCGGCCCGGCGAGATGAATGACGGGCGACGGCCGATGACCGTGGTGGTCGCGCCGGATCGGCCGGCGTCGCCGCTACGGCCGGGGATCTTCCTGGCCGGAGGCATCAGCGGCGTTGCCGACTGGCAGCGAGACGCGATCGAACACCTGCGTCCCGCCTGGCCGGTCGTCTACAACCCGCGTCGGGCGGTCTTTCCCATGGGCGACGACGCCGAGGGCGCCCGGCAGATTCGCTGGGAGTTCGACCTGCTCGCGTTCGCCGACGCGATCCTGTTCTGGTTCTCGTTCGAGACGACGCAACCGATCGTGCTCTACGAACTGGGGCGCTGGGCGGCCTCGGACAAGCCGCTGGCGGTCGGTGCCGACCCGAGTTACGAGCGCCGGTTCGACGTCGTTCAGCAGCTCGGGCTCGCCCGGCCGGGCCTGACCGTCCAGGCCGACCTGGGGTCGGCCTGCGCCGCCGCCAACCGCTTACCCGGCGCTCGTTCATCGCAGGGTGCCCGTTAGGGGGTGCCCCGCCGGGGGCGGATCACTCTACTGTGGCCGCCATGAGAATGCTGCGGATCATGGCGTACGCGGTGGTGGCCGGTCTCGTCCTGGCCTCCGCGCCGCTGCCCGCCTCGGCCGCCGCCACCTATCAGGTGACGTTCTCCATCACCTCGAGCGCCAAGGTCTCCGGCCGGTTCATGTATGTCTGGGACCGCAGCACCTGGAAGTACCACGTCGTGCAGGGCGACGGGGACAGCCCGGCCGGCACCGCCAAGCTGCCGCCCGGCGACTACCTCGCCGTCGCCCGCTACGGCTACTTCCGCCAGCGCAACTACCTGCTGGTGCGCACCTTCAAGGTGACCGCCGCCGCCGTGTCGGTCGCCTTCGCCGAGTCCGGCGCCAAGGAGACCGGCATCATCGCGGACGACGCCACCGCCACCCGGGCGACGTCGGCGGTCTGGCTCGCCCTGCCCGACGGATCCAGGGTCGGCTTCGCGAGCGGCGGGCCGGCCAGGAACTACGTCACGCCCTTCACCGCGGCCGGGGTCTCGCTGCGCGTTCACGAGCTGCTGACGAAGGCCGGATCGTCCGCGGTGGTGCCCAGTCCCTACCGCTACGACCTGCAGTCGGTCTATACCGACACGGTGCCGGCCGCGCCGATCGCCAAGGTGACCACCGCCAACCTCGCGAAGACCGTCACCACCCTGGTGGCGCCGGGCATCAGCATGAACGCCGCGCTCGGTTCCGAGGTCAGCGGCGGCTGGAGCGGCTCCTATCTGGAGTCCGCGGTCCGGCTTCCCGGCACGGTCACCGAGTATGTGACGCCCGGGCTCGCGCTGCGCCGCCGGCTGACCGTCGGCTCCACCGACAACTTTCTCGCGTTGCCGGATCGGACGCTGGCCGCCGGGACCGCCGCCGGGTCGACGGTCGGCGCCGGGCCGCTGCTGCCGCGCGGGCCGGGTTCCTCGGTACGGGCGGGCGGCGAGCTGCGGATGAACGAGCCGGCGTCGTTCGCCGACGCGGCCGGCAATCCCGGCGTCGACGCCCGGGCCGTGGTCACCGGCAAGCTGACCGCGGACGGCGACACGCACCACTACGACCGGGTGGTGAGCCGGCGCGTCGCGTGGTCGCAGCTGTCCACCCGGATCCGCAGCGAGTGGGACTTCAGGGCACCCGATGACGGCCCATTGAATCTGGTCGACGTCGGCGTCGCCGTTTCGGGGCTGGACAACCGCAACCGCGCGGGCGCGGCGGCCGTGCGGGTCACCGCGTCCGCGTCGACCCGGGGCGGTGGCGCGGCCACCGTCACGGACCTCGAGTACTCGACCGACGACGGCGCCGGGTGGACCGCGCTGCGCGGCGACGCCCTGACCGTTCCCGCGACGGCCGCGTTCGTGTCGCTGCGGATCACCGCGACCGACGACCGGGGCGGGCGGCTGCGGCGGACGGTCATCCGCGCGTTCGCGGGTCCGGCCGTGCCGCCGGACGAGACCGCCGGCGCCACCAGGATCTCGAACGTCGTCGTCAACGGCGGCAAGGACCTCGCGTTCGGCACCTCCGGCGGCGGGTCGTTCGCGGCCACCTTCACCGCCTCGGACCCGTCCGGGATCGCGGACGGCGACGCCTACCTCTACCACGGTGCGTACCTGGCGCCCGACGGCCTGGTGCTGCCCAACGGCCCGGCCGACTGCGTCAAGGCCAGCAACACCAGCTCAGTCTGCACGGCGCGGTTCGCCATGGACGTGCGGGTCGACGCGGCGCGCAACGCCCTGTCCGGCGGGTGGCAGGTCGCGGCCTGGGCGCGGGCCGGCGACGGCAAGGGCCTCGCCGACCGGCACGCCGCGGGCGTGTTCGCCGTGAAGCGGACCACCAAACTGACCACCAACGCGGCGCCCGAGCCGGTGAAGAAGGGCAAGGCCATCACCGTCACGGGCACGCTCACCCGGGCCGGCTGGGAGAGCCTGACCTTCCAGGGCTACGGGACGGTCAACGCGACGCTGCAGTACCTGAAGGCGAAGACGACCGCCTGGAAGAACGTCAAGACCGTGAAGACGGCCGCGAACGGCACGCTCAAGACGACGGTGACGGCGTCGGCGGACGGCTCGTACCGCTGGGTCTACGCCGGCGACGCCGCCTCGACGGCGGTGAACGGCGGCGCCGACTACATCGACGTGCAGTAGCCCGTGCCACAAACGCTTTGACCTGAAGCCGGGTTGAGGACCTAGGTTCGGGCGGTGAGCGTGGACAGCGAAACCCGACCGGCCGGCATCCTGCAACGCCCGTACGCGTTGACCACCATCGGCGCCTGGAGCCTGGTCTTCCTGGCCGCGTTCGAGTCGCTCGCGGTCACCACGATCATGCCGATCGTGACCACGGACCTGGACGGGCGCGGGCTGTACGCGATGGCCTTCTCCTCGACGCTCGCAGCCGGGGTCGTCGGCATGGTGGCCTTCGGCTCCTGGGCCGACCGGCGCGGCCCGGCCGTGCCGCTGCTCGCCGCGGTGGGCATCTTCGCGCTCGGCCTCGGGGTTGCCGGCACGGCGGCCACGATGCCGGTGTTCGTGGCCGGGCGCTTCCTGCAGGGGCTCGGCGCGGGCGGCGAGACCGTCGCGCTGTACGTGCTCGTCGCGATGGTCTACCCGGCGGGCCTGCACATCAGGATCTTCGGGGCGTTCGCCTCCGCGTGGGTCCTGCCGTCGATGGTCGGGCCGTTCGCGGCCGGCCTCGTCGCCGAGTCGCTGAGCTGGCACTGGGTGTTTCTCGGCGTGCTGGTGCTGGTCGCCGTGTCGACCGCTCTCATGCTTCCCTCGCTGCGCGGCCGCGGCCGCGGCCGCGACCGGGTCCGCGCCGAGCGGCTGCCCGCGTCGGCCGCCGACGCCCGCCGGGTGGCCGAGGCCGCGGTGGTCGCGGTCAGCGTGGTCGCCCTGAGCTCGCTCGGCGAGTTCGAGCCGGCGACCGCCTGGCTGCTGGTGCCGGTCTTCCTGCTGATCATCGGGGTCGCGCTGCGCAATCTGGTGCCGCCCGGCACGTACCGGATCAGTCCGGGGCTGCCGGCGACCGTCGCTTTGTGCGGCGTGGCCGGCGGGGTGTTCTTCGGCACCGAGGTCTATCTGCCGCTGCTGCTGCACGACCGTTACGGCCTGCCGACCTGGCTCTCCGGCCTCACGCTGACGGCGGGCGCGATCGCCTGGGCGCTGGCCTCGGCGGTGCAGGGCCGGCTCGACGACCGGCTCGATCCGGGTACGGCGCTGCGGGCCGGCGCGGTGCTCCTCGCCGGCGGGGCGATCACCGAGTGGGCGACCGTCGTGCTGCACCTGCCGCCCGCGGCCGCGGTGATCGGCTGGTTCGCGGCGGGCGCGGGCATGGGCACGCTGTACCCGCGGATCAGCACGGTCGTGCTCGCCCTCTCGGCGCCGGGCGAGCAGGGCTTCAACACCGCGGCGAAGAGCATCACCGACGCGGTCGGCGGCAGCGCGTCGCTGGCGGTCGCGGGCCTGCTGTTCGCGCTCTTTCCGTTCGTCGGCCCGTTCGCCTTCACCAGCCTGCTCGGAGTGGTCGTGATCCTCATCGGCCTGCGGGTGAGCGCGACCCGGATGGAGCCCGCATAGGTTCAGCGCAGCGCCGGGAAGACCGTCGCGGCGATCAGCGCTCCGACCAGCGCGCCCGCCACGACCTGGGCCGGCGTGTGAGCCGACAGGCGGATCCGGGACCAGCAGGCCAGCAGCGCCGCCAGCACGCCGATCAGGGCCACCGGGCCGTACACCGCGACCAGCGTCGCCACCGTGCCCGCCGCCACGCCCGCGTGGATCGACATCTTCCACCAGTGCGTCACCGCCGCGAAGACCAGCAGGCCCGCGCCGCCCGCGGCCATCAGCGCCGGCACGTCGCGCGGGGCGCCGAGCAGCACCAGCACCGGCAGGCCGACCGCCACCGACGCGATCCCGAACAGCAGCGGCAGCCGGCGGTGTTCGCGTTCCGGGATGTGGTGGCTGGTCAGCCGTCCGGCCCGGACACCGCGCAGGACGTACGCCAGCGGGATGCCGGCGGCGAACAGCGCCCCCGGCAGCCCCCACCAGCGCGACACGCCGGGCTCGCCGCCCGAGTGCCAGCCGATCGCCAGCATCAGGCCGGCGACCAGGACGGCGGGTGCGAACACCTCGGACACGATCCGGGCGAGGCGATCCGCGGCGGGCGTACCGGTGATGGTCACGCCACATGATCGCAGTGTCAGGCGTGCAGGGCCTTGTCGAGGTCGTCCCACAGGTCCTCGGCGTCCTCGAGGCCGACCGACATGCGCAGCAGGCGTTCGCTGATGCCGACGCCGGCCCGCTCCGCCGCGCCCATGATGTGGTGGCTGATCGATCCCGGGTGCTGGATGAGGGTGTCGACGCTGCCCAGGCTCACCGCCGGGGTGATCAGCCGCACCGCCCCCACGACGGCGTGCGGGTCGCCGGTCACCTCGAACGACACCAGCGCGCCGCGGCCCGGGTAGTGCACGCGCGACACCGTCGGGTGCGCGCGCAGCCGTTCGGCGAGGACCGCCGCGGTAGCCGAGGCCGCGCGGATGCGTACCGGCAGGGTCGACAGCCCGCGCAGCAGCAGGTAGCCCGCCAGCGGGTGCAGCACCGCGCCGGTCACGAAGCGGATCTGGCGCAGGCGGCGGGCGTACTCCTCGGTGGTCGCCACGACGCCGCCGAGCACGTCCCCGTGGCCGCCCAGGAACTTCGTCGCGCTGTGCAGCACGATCTGCGCGCCGAGCGTGGCCGGCCGTTGCAGCACCGGGGTGGCGAAGGTGTTGTCCACCAGCAGGGGCACGTCGCCGCACTCGGCGGCCAGCGCGGCGATGTCCACCTCGGCCAGGGTCGGGTTCGCCGGCGACTCGGCGATCACCAGGCCGGTGTCGCTGCGCAGCGCGGCACCGACCTCGCCCGGTGCCGCCCAGGTCACCGTGTTGCCCAGCAGGCCGGAGCCGAGGAGGTGGTCGCTGGTGCCGTACAGCGGCCGGACGGCCACCACGTGCGGGCGGCCGGCCGCGACCGAGGCCAGCAGGCAGGCGGAGAGCGCCGCCATGCCGCTCGCGAAGGCGACGCCCGCCTCGCATCCCTCGAGTTCGGCCAGTGCGGCCTCGAACCGGGCCACCGTCGGGTTGCCCAGCCGGCCGTACACCGGCATTCCGGGGACGGTCGCGCCGGTGCTGAGCACGTCGAGGCGGGCCGCCTCGGCGCGGCTGTCACGTGCCGGGTAGGTCGTGGACAGGTCCAGGGGTACGGCGTGCACACCGAGGTCGGCGAGGTCGTCGCGTCCCGCGTGCACCGCTCGCGTCGAAAGCTGCATGCGGTGAGTGTCGGCCAGCTGACGGCCTGGCGGCTCGCACGCCGAACTATCGTCGGGTGATGCGAGAAAACGTGCAGTTCGATTCGGTCGACGTGGCGATTCTGCGCCTGTTGCAGAACGACGGCCGGATGCCGAACAAGGACCTCGCCGCCGCGGTCGGGGTGGCGCCGTCCACCTGCCTGGACCGCGTCGCGCGGCTGCGCCGGGCCGGGGTGATCACCGGTTACGCCGCCACCGTCGATCCGGTCACGGTCGGCCGTGACGTCGAGGCGCTGCTGATGGTGCAGGTGCAGCCGCACGCCCGGCCGCTGGTCGACCCGTTCGTCGCGCATGTGCTCGCGCTGCCGGAGACCCGGGCGCTGCACCACGTCACCGGCGAGGACGACTTCGTCGTGCACGTCGCCTGCGGCAGCACCGCCGACCTGCAGCGCCTCGTGCTCGACGAGATCACCGCGCGGCGCGAGGTCGGGCGGGTGCGAACCCATCTGATCTTCTCGACCTGGTCCGGCCCGCCCGTCCTGCCGTTCGAGCCGTCAGGCCAGTGAGACGGCGACCAGTTCGAGGAGGTCCATGCCGGCCTGCATGCCGGCCTCCATGCCGGAGTTGACGTGCGCGTCCCGGTCCGTCTGGTCGCGGTGCTCGACCAGCATCTCCAGGTAGGTCCGGCCGTCCTTCTCGGTAAGCGTCGTGGTGACCAGCGCCGCGTGATCGTCCGGGTCGGGGATGCCCTCGAAGGCCTCGGTGTTGACCAGGCGCTCGGGCTCCCGGATCTCGCGGTATTCGCCGTGGAAGGCCACCTCGAAGCCGCCGTTGGCCTCCAGCACGTAGCGCCACCTGCCGCCGACCCGCAGGTCGACCTCGGCGATCGTGACGGTGCCGTGGCCGCCGCTCCACCAGCGCTTGATGAGCTCCGGCGTCGTGTAGGCCTTCCACACCAGCCGCGCGGGTGCGTTGAACTCGCGGGTGATCATGATCTGGTTGCCGGCCGGCAGCGTGACCTTCGCGGTGCCGTTAGTCGTGGTCGCCATCTGTCTCCTCCGCCTTTCTGAGCTCGTCGAGAACGTCGTCCATGAGGTCGAAACGGGTGTTCCACGACTGCTCGTATCCGCTGAGCCAGTCGTGGATGGTCTTCAGCGGCTCGGCGTTCAGCCGGTACATCCGGTGCCGTCCCTCGTCGCGGACGCGCACCAGGTCGACCTCGCGCAGCACCCGCAGGTGCTTGGAGACCTGGGGCTGTGCCAGCCCGAGCAGCTCCACGAGGTCGTTGACCGGCAGCTCGCCGGCCGCGAGGAGGTCGAGGATCTGCCGCCGCCGGGGCTCGGCCACCGCGTTGAACGCATCCGTCGTCGTTGCCGCTCGCGCCATGGGCCAATCGTATACCCATAACGGCATACGTCAAGCCGGCACGGCGTCCCACCAGGCCGGGAGCGTCGCCGGGGCCCAGCCGGAGGGCGGCCGGAAGTCGAGGTGGCTGCCGTCGAACGGGTAGGCCGCCGCCTCGACGAGCCCGGTCACCCGTCCCGCCTCGGCCCGGATGGCCGCCGCCTGCGCCGGGTCCAGCGCCGCCAGGTCGTCCTCGTCCTTGAGCAGCCAGGCGCGGTCGGCGCCGACCAGCACGTCGAGCGACTGGTCGCGGGTGTCCACCCCGCCGGGCCAGCGCCGGGCCGGCGTCTCCAGGTTGACGTACCAGCCGGCGAAGGTGCCGTCCGGGAGCCAGTTCCAGGAGACCGAATGGGCGGCGCCGGGCGGCATGAGCAGCAGCGTGCGGAAGGTCCGCTGGTGGCTCGGGCTCAGCATCGTCGGCATCGCCACCTCGGCGGCGATGCTCAGGTGCCGGGTCGGGCCGCCGGCCAGATCGGTACGCCGCATGGTCTCGGCGCCGCACTCGAACCACAGCAGCAGCCCGTTCGCGTCGTCCGCGACGACCAGGGCCGCCAGCGCGGCGGCGATGCGGCGGTCGGCGTGCAGATAGCGCCGGACCACCTGCTGCCCGGGACGGAACGTCACGCGGTCAGCGACAGGCCGCGCGCGTCGAGCGCCTCGGCCAGGATGCGCAGCGCCTTGGGGCCGACTCCGTGCAACGCGGCAAGCGAGGCCCGGCTGACGCCGTCCAACTCCGGCAGGCGGTGGTATCCCGCCTGGTGCAGGGCTCGCGTGGCGGGAGCGCCGATGCCGGCCGGCAGGTCGTCAGTCGTCATGCCGAGTACTTTGACACGCCGGCCGCGGTGCCCGGCCACGAACGGGCGCGGGCCGCCCGGGTGGATGCCCGGGCGGCCCGCCTCGCGTTCGCGGATCGGTCGGTCAGCAGGCGACCCAGGTCCGGCCCGTCTTCTGCTTCCACGTGCAGGTGTCGACGTTCTTGCCGGCGGCGTTGCGCAGCGTCGCCGTGTCGCCGGTGTTGTTCCAGATGTAGTTCCCGCTGCCCCAGAAGACGATGCGGCCGTTCCTCGTGCCCTTGCCGGTACGCAGCCACATGCGGCCACCGTTGGCGGCGATCGTCACGTTGCCGAACGTGTACACGTGGTTCGACGCGTCGCGGATCGTGTAACGGCTGAGGTTGACCGGCTTGCGGCCGCTGTTGATCAACGAGACCCACTCGTTGTTGAGGCTCGCGTTGGTGCGGGTGTCGCTGCCCGGTGAGTCGTACTGGGCACCGTGGAAGCGCAGGCTCGGCGTGGCCGCCGAGGCCGGGCCGCCGATCGCGAGCGTGCCCGCGACTGCCATCGTCGCCGCCGCGAGGATGCTTGTCGTTCTGCGCACCGTACCTCCAGGTTTCGTGGGCGTGTCCGCCGATTCTCTGCGCGTTCGCGGCCGCGCCGGGGACGTGGAGTGCGGCGTGGCGGCCCGAAAACCATCACCGGCCGGCGGTGTCGGATAGCCGTCGGTCGGCGGACCTTCATCCTTTCGGGTGCGGCTTTGACGCTGGTGTCTTGGGTTCGCGGCAGCACAATGTTTTGGTGCTAAACCAGACATCTAGTGATTCCTGGCAGCATCTACTCGAAACGCCGCGAAAGTCTCTCTGGGCGCGGTTGCCATTCGGGGTACGGATGGCCACCGCCGGACTCGGGGCGCTCGCCCTCGTGTCCGGCTCGGCAGCGGTTGTCGCTGCCCTGACGAGCACGGACACGCGAGTGGTGACCGCCGTCGGGCGCGACTCGTCGGTCGTCGAACTGCCTCCGGCCGACGAAGCCGAACTCGGCTCCCAGGACGCCGCCGGCGAGAAGGCGGGCGGCCGCAACGCCTCCGGCCGCGACGCCGGTGACCGGAACGCGGGCCTGCCGGACACCGGTCACGCCGGGGCGGAAGAGGCGGACGACGGCAGGTCGAAACCCGGCGAGGCGGATCGGACGGCGACCCGCACGCCGCGGCGGACGACCCTGCACGCCGGCCGGAACCCCGCCGCCGCGCATGCGGGCGGATCCGCGCGCACGGCGGGGCCCGGGGGCCCCGTGGTGCGCGTCGAGCGGATCTCGGAATCCGAGTCGATCCCGTTCCGGACCCGGCTGGTCCGGGATCCGTCGCTGCCGCCCGGCAGCCGGGCGATCCAGACGCCGGGCATTCCCGGCGAGCGGATCCTGCACTACGAGGTGACCTTCACCGGCAGCAAGGAGACGGGACGGCGGCTCATCGACTCGACCGTCACCCGCGAGCCGCAGCCCCGGATCGTCGCCTTCGGCAACCGGCGCGGTGGCATCCGGCCCGGCGGCGGGCGGGTGCACCCGGGTGAATGCCGGCTCGCCATCGGGCCGTGCATCGGCCTGGGCCGCGGCACCATCTGCATCGACCGCAAGGGCGATCAGGGCGAGGAGGGCCTCGTCGACGGCGACCTGAGCCTGCTCACCCCGGCCGACATCGACGAGCTCCAGCTCAGGCTGCCCTGCGTCGACGAGCCGAAGGACGCCGCGAAGGATCCCGCGAAGGACGTACCGAAGGCCACCGCGACGGATCCCGTGAAGGCCCCCGCGGCGGTCGCCGCGACCGATGCCGTCGCGGACGAGCGGCCGCAGGACGGCGACCGGGGGTGAGCCCGCCGGCCCCGGCGCGACCGCCGCGGCCGGACCCGGACCGCGGCGCCGCCCGCGTTGCGGCAGGATGACGGTGTGGCGTTGAGCGATACGCGGCTGCACGAGCTCGCCGCGGGCCTGGCCGGGGTGCCCGGCGTGACCGGTGTGCTGCTGGGCGGGAGCCGGGCCCGGGGCACGCACCTCCCGGACTCCGACACCGACCTGGGCGTCTACTACCGCACGCCGCTCGACGTCGGGGCGCTGGCGGAGTCGGCCAGATTCTTCGGCGGCCCGGCGGCGCGCGTCACCTCGCCCGGCGAGTGGGGACCGTGGGTGGACGGCGGCGGCTGGCTGACCGTTGACGGCGCGGCGGTCGACTGGATCTACCGCGACGTGGCGCGGGTCGAGCGGGCCTGCGCGGACGCGGAGCAGGGCCGGTACGCCTTCCACGCGCAGGTGGGCCATCCGCTGGGCGTGCCGGACTTCGCGTACGCGGGAGAGGTTGCCCTGGGGGTGATCCTGGCCGATCCGGCCGGCGAGCTGGCGGCGCTGCAGGAGCGGGCCCGGGTCTTTCCGCCGGCGCTGCGCGACAGCCTCGTCGCCGGCCTGTGGGAGGCGGACTTCCTCGCCAAAGTGGCACGCAAGGCGGTGCCGCGCGGGGACTCGGCCTACCTGGCCGGCTGCCTGTTCCGGCTGGTGGGGCTGTGTGCGCACGCGCTGCACGGCGCGGCCGGGCGCTGGCTGATCAACGAGAAGGGCGCGGTCGCCGCGGCCGCCGCCCTGCCCGGCGCGCCGCCGCGGTTCGCCGAACGGATCAACGCCGTTTTCGCCGACCTGGACGGCGACCCGGTGCACCTCGCGACGGCGCTCGATGCCGCCGTCGACCTCGTTCTGGATACCGCCGACGCGTGCGCCATGATGTCGCGATGACAGCTGACGAGCCCACGATTCTCGCCACGAGCGCCGGGTTCCGGCGCGGCCGCTACGGCATGTTCGACCTGCGGGTGGGGCCGATCCACCACTTCGCCGCGGAGCTGGCGAACGCCGGTGACACGGCCAAATTCTGCTACCTGCACCAGGCGGTCGGTGACCCCGTCGACTACATCGGAGCGACCTACGCGGCGTTCGCCAAGACCCGCTACCGGGCCTCGCACCTGCAGCTGTTTCCGATGCCGAACCACGACGACATCCGCGCGCACCTGCTCGACCAGGACGTGATCTGGGTCAACGGCGGCAGCGTCGCCAACCTGGTCGCGGTCTGGCGGGCGCACGGCCTCGAGGAGATCCTGCACGAGGCGTGGCAGGCCGGGGTGGTGCTCGGTGGCGTGTCGGCCGGCTCGATCTGCTGGCACCAGGGCGGCAGCACCGACAGCTTCGGCACCGAGTTGCGGGCGTTCACCGACGGCCTGGGCTGGCTGCCCTACAGCAACGGGGTCCACTACGACGCCGAGGAGCAGCGCCGCCCGACGATGCACAAGCTGATCGCCGACGGGACGCTCGGCGACGGCTACGCGACCGACGACGGCGCCGGCCTGGTCTATCGCGGCACCAGGCTGGCCGAGGTAGTGGCCGACGCCGAGGGCCCGCTGGGCTACGAGCTCAAGCGGGCAGCGGACGGCTCGGTCACCGAGACGCCGCTGCCCACCCGCGTGTTGCAGTACTAGGGGAGGATCCACTTCTGGTTCGCCGCGCCCAGGCAGTCCCAGATGTGGATCTGCTGGCCGTCGGCCGGGTTGTTCTGGCTCACGTCCAGGCACTTGCCGGATTGCGGATTGCGCAGGGTTTGGTCGGACTGGGCCGACCAGTTCTGCGCGCCGGTCCCGTTGCAGGTGTACAGCTGGGCCTTGGTGCCGTTGGCCGAGCCGCCGCCGGCGACGTCGAGGCACTTGCCGAGCGCCTTCACCGGGCCGTTCGGGGTGACGGTCCAGGTCTGCGCGCCCGAGCCGTTGCAGGTGTAGAGCTGGATCTTCGTGCCGTTCGCCGTGCCGCCGCCGGCGACGTCGAGGCACTTGCCGGCCAGCCCGACGATCGGGCCGACGCCGGTCGGCGGGGTGCCGCCGAGCTCCTTGATCCGGACGTTGCGGAACGCGGCGTCGTCTCCGTCACCGTGGTTCTGCAGGCCGATGTGGCCGGCCAGCGAGCGGACCGGGTCGGTGTTGGTGAAGTCGTTGATCTTCGTGCCGTTCAGGAACACCTGCAGGCGCTCGCCCTCGACCAGCAATTCGTAGGTGTTCCACTCGCCGGGCGGGTTGAGCGCGGCATCGCGGGCGGCGAGGTCGGCGGACTTGAACGTGTAAATCGAGCCGGTGGTGCGGTCCGCGGAATCGGTCGCGTCGATCTGCACCTCGTAGCCGTTGTTCACCGCCGACCACGGGTCGGTCGACGGCGGGAAGCCGACGAAGACGCCCGAGTTGTCGTCGCCGGCCAGCCGCCAGTCCAGCTTCAGCGAGTAGTTGGTGAACTGCTTCCCGCTGTACCAGAACAGGCCCATGCCGCCGACCGAGGTGAGGGTCGCGTCGCTGTTGGTGAAGCTGCCCGGGCCGGCCTGCGACCAGCCGGCGGTCGAGCCGTTGTAGAGCGTCGTGTAGCCGGTCTCCGGGCGGCAGTCGGCGTTTGTCGCGCCGGCCGCGTACCGGATGCCGCCGAGCAGGTGCGCCCGGAAGGCCGGGTCCGCATAGGACTCGTTGGTGTGGCCGCCGCCGGTGTAGAACGACCGGCCGCGGTCGAGCGTCTTGCACCAGACGTGCGGATGGTCGGCGCCCATGCCGCCGCCCGAGTACGAACTCTCGTCGAGGGTGGCCAGCACGTGTGCGGTGGAGCGGGGGTTGGTGCGGTAGTTGTACCACTCGTCCGTGCGGGTCCAGCGCTGTGGCAGGTGCGCCGTCGCCGCTTGGCCGCGGTCGCCGACCACCACCGCGGCCGGCTGGATCGCCGGATGCGACGCGAACCAGGCGCCGACCAGCTGGCCGTAGAACGGCCAGTCGTATTCGGTGTCGGCGGCGGCGTGCACGCCGACGTATCCGCCGCCGCCGCGGATGTAGCCCTCGAAGGCGGTCTGCTGGTTGTTGTCGAGCACGTCGCCGGTCGTGTTGAGGAAGACGACGGCCTCGTAGCCGGCCAGCCCGGCGGCGGTGAACACCGCCGGGTCCTCGGTCGCGGTGACCGAGAAGCCGTTGGCCGCGCCCAGGTCACGGATGGCCTGGGTGCCGACGGCGATGGAGTCGTGCCGGAATCCGGCCGTACGGGAGAAGACCAGCACGTCGTACGGGTCGTCGGCGACCGCCACCGGGGCGGGCAGCAACATCAGGGCGGCTAGCAGCTTGCCGATCATGGCAGCACCCACTTCTGGTTGGCGGCGCCCAGGCAGTCCCAGATGTGGATCTGCTGGCCGTCGGCCGAACTGTTCTGACTGACGTCGAGGCACCTGGCCGACTGCGGGTTGCGCAGGCTGCCGTCGGCGTTGGCGGCCCAGGTCTGCGCGCCGCTGCCGTTGCAGGTGTACAGCTGTGCCTTGGTGCCGTTGGCGGTGCCGCCGCCGGCCACGTCGAGGCACTTTCCGAGCGCCTTGACCGGGCCGTTCGGGGTGACGGTCCAGGTCTGCGCGGCGCTGCCGTTGCAGGTGTAGAGCTGGATCTTCGTGCCGTCGGCGGAGGCGCCGCCGGCGACGTCGAGGCACTTGCCCGCCAGCCCGACGATCGGGCCGCCGCCGGAGTTCAGCGTGAACGCGTCCACGTCGAACAGCGCCCCGGTGCCACCCGCGAAGGTCAGGTAGAGGGTGCCGGTGCTGGCCGGCGCGCCGCTGACCGTACCCGTGACGTTGGTGAAGGTCTCCCAGCCGCCGGTGACCGGCACCGTGGCCGAGCCGAGCACCGTGCCGGTCGGCGACCCGGTCCGGACCTGCAGGGTGCCGCCGGTCCCGCCGGAGGAGACCCGGGCGGTGAAGGACGTCACGCCGCTCAGCCGGTACGGCTCGAACGCGATCCAGTCCCCGTTGTTGATGTTGCCGACGGTCTCGCCGCCCTCGGCCTGGGTCTTGGCGATCGGGTCGACGCCGGACGCGGTCTTGAAGTGCTCGGCCTGCCGGTGCCGCGGCTGCAGCGTGTGCTGGGTGTGCGTGGTCAGGCCGCCCGCGTCGGTGTACTCGGCGTCGAAGACCGCGAAGATGTTCGCCGCCGAGTCGTGCTCACCGTCGACCGGGATGGTGATCGAGCCGGTGCAGCCGTTCTGCGAGGTGATCTGGTGGCCGTGGCTGTCGTGGCCGAGCACGTAGGTCATCTTCACGGCGGCACAGTTGATCGAGCTGTCCTCGGGGTCGGTGACGGTGATCGAGAACGGGATCGTGTTGCCGTACGAGAAGAGCGAGCCGTTGAACGGGCTGTTGATCTTGACCGTCGGCGCGGTGTTGCCGACCGTGATGATCACGTTGGCGGTGCCGGTCAGGCCCTCGGCGTCCTTCGCGGTCAGGGTGACCGTGTAGGTCCCGTTGGCCGTGTAGGTCTTCGACGGGTTCGCGGCGGTGGAGCTGGTGCCGTCGCCGAAGTTCCACGAGTAGGTGAGCGCGCTGCCCTCCGGGTCGGAGGATCCGGCCGAGGAGAAGGCGACCGCCAGCGGCGCCTGGCCGGACGTCCGGTTGGCGCTCGCCACCGCGGTCGGCGCCCGGTTCGAGCCGGCCAGGTAGTCGAAGCGGTACAGCGCCGAGTTGGCGTCACCGTTGAAGTAGCCGGTGCCGTAGTCGAGGACGTAGAGCGAGCCCTCCGGACCGAAGGCCATGTCCATGACCTGCTTGCCCACCCACGGGAAGCTCGAGATCTCGCCGACCGAGCCGTCCGCGCCGACGTGGATCGGCTTGATCCAGCCGCGGCCCAGTTCGCCGGCGAAGAAGTGCCCGTTGAGGGACTCCGGGAACTTGGTGGGTGAGGCCAGGTTCGGGTCGAAGCGGTAGACCGGGCCGCCCATCGGGGACTCCGAGCCGCTGCCGAACTCGGGCGGGCTGCCCGCGTCGCCCGCGTACCGGATCCAGGCCGGCCGGGCCGGCGGGAGCTTGGTCAGGCCGGTGTTGCGGAACGAGTTGTTCGTCGGCCCGCCGGCGCAGTCGTACTTTCCCCCGGTGCCGCCGGTGGCGAAGTTCCACTCGTTGTAGGTCTCGGTGCTGGTGTTCGTGCCGGTGCAGTACGGCCAGCCGTAGTTGCCGGGGCTGGCGATCCGGTTGAACTCGACCTGGCCGCTCGGGCCGCGGTTCGGATCGGTCGAGCCCGCGTCGGGTCCGTAGTCGCCGAGGTAGACGACGCCGGTCTGCTTGTCGACGCTCATCCGGAACGGGTTGCGGAAGCCCATCGCGTAGATCTCGGGCCGGGTGTTCGCGGTGCCGGGCGCGAAGAGGTTGCCGGCGGGCACCGAGTAGCTCCCGTTCGCGTTCACCTTGATGCGCAGCACCTTGCCGCGCAGGTCGTTGGTGTTGCCGGCGCTGCGCTGCGCGTCGTAGCCAGGGTTGCGGTCGGTGCGCTCGTCGAGCGGCGAGTAGCCGGCCGAGTCGAACGGGTTGCTGTCGTCGCCGGTCGACAGGTAGAGGTTGCCGGCCGCGTCGAAGTCGATGTCGCCGCCGACGTGACAGCAGAGGCCGCGGTTGGCGGGCACGTCGAGGACGTCGACCTTGCTGGCCGTGTTGAGGGTGAAGTCGGCGTTGAGCGTGTAGCGGGAGAGCCGGTTGACACCGGTCCACGCGGACCAGTCCGATCCGGTGGCCGGCGCGTCGCCGGCGGGGGTGCTCAGCGGCGGCGCGTAGTAGAGGTAGATCTGCCGGTTGGTGGCGAAGCCGGGGTCGACGCCGACGCCCTGCAGCCCCTCCTCGTCGTGGCCGTACACGGCCAGCGTGCCGACGACGGTCGTGGCGCCGTTGCGGTCGGTGCGCCGCAGCGTGCCGTTGCGGGCGGTGTGCAGCACCGAGGAGTCGGGGAGCACCGCGATCGCCATCGGCTCGCCGACCTCGGCGACCCCCTTGGCGAGCGTCACCTGCTGGAAGTCGGCGGGGTCGATGCCGTGCGCCTGTGCGGGTGCGGCCACGGCGACCAGGCTCGCGGCGACGAGCAGTGTCACCCCCGCCGCATATCTAAATCTGGGCATGCTTCGATGTCTGACGGACATAGGGGTCCAGTCCCTTTCCTGACGTAGGGGAGTTGCCAGGTGTGGGGCTACCTTGCGCCGATACGCCGAGCCCTGGCCAAGCGGCGCGACCCCGGGGATGATCTTGCCGCTTGTTACTAACGTGTAACAGTGTGCAAACGTTAGTAACTTGTGGCTCGCCTGTCCACACTTTCGTTCATGTCGCGTCGACTTTTGTTCATCGCGCTAAAAGTTCGGCCCGCAGCCCATGAGAAACTGGGCGTGCGGGCCGGATGGGCGCGGGGGCCGGGCTAGGACGCGTAGTGCAGGATCACGTTGTGCACGTGCTGGGTCTTTTCCGACCCGCGGAACTCGACCTCGTAGCTGTGCTGGCCGACCGTGATCGCGATGGTGCCGCTCGAGAAGAACTGACCCGCCCAGCTCTTGTTGCTGACCACGCTGACGCTGCTCACCTTGGAATAAGGGATGCTCGTGATCGCCACGCGCTTCCCGACGAACGACTTGTCCTGGATGATCACGCGGCGGGTGGTCAGCCCGAGGAAGCCGGTGCCGGCGCCGATCGCGTCGTACACCGCAATGATCTGCTCACCCTCGAGCAGGCCGCTCTCGATCTGCTGGAGCTGGCCCTTGCTGTCGAAAATCGGTGCCGTCATAGCCGAGAGGCTACTGGGGCCCGACCACCGTGCGGTATGCATCCTCGATCCGGGCGGCCAGGGTGACCTCACCGTCGGTGATGGCCACGCCGTCCGGCGCGCCGAGCAGGATCTGCGTGTGACCGTCCATGCGCCGGATGCTGGGACGCAGGCGCAACGTGTCGGCCGCTACCTTGATCCGTTCGGTCAGGTCGGCATGCTGGCTGTCGTCGCACGCGAGCACGCGCTTCAACTGGACGCCGTCGCGGGTCCACCCGCCGAGCACGGCGAGGGCATCGCTGAGATAGTCGGAGCGGATGCCGCGTATTTTCCTACCGCGCATGGCCCACCTCCCTGGCGTCGTTGCCGGCTTGTGGCCAAACTGTCGCCGTGTCGTCATGGTCGGTGCCAAACAGTCTTGCGTTCCACGCCAACTATGTCCACGCCCACATATCCGTGTTCTCGTGACGATCGGGACGGCTCGGGCAACCTGATCGGCTGAGTTTTGTGGCACGCTCTTGGCTCATGCGCCACGAACGCCACGTCAGCGGCCGGACAACACCGAGAGTGATTGTCGCGGCAGTGATCGTGACCGATGGCCGGGTGCTCGCGTGTGAGCGCTCGGCGCCGCCGGAGGCCGCCGGGCGCTGGGAGTTCCCGGGCGGCAAGGTCGAGCCGGGGGAGACCGACGCCCAGGCGCTGGCCCGCGAATGCGCCGAGGAGCTCGGCGTGCGGGTGCGGGTGGGTGCCCGGGTGGGCCCGGACGTGCCCCTGGCGCACGGCCGAGCCCTCCTGCGGGTCTACGCGGTGACGCTGCTGAACGGCGACCAGCCGCGCGCGCTCGAACACTCGGCGATGCGCTGGCTGACCGTCGACGAGCTGGACAGCGTCCCGTGGCTGCCGGCGGACAGGCCGATCGTCGCCGAGCTGCCCGGGCTGCTGGCCTCCCTAGGACCCGAAGGTCTTGCGTAGCTCCCGCTTGAGGACCTTGAAGCTCGGTCCCATCGGCAGGGCGTCGACGAACCGGACCTGACGCGGGTACTTGTGCCGGCCCAGCTTCTCCTTCGACCAGTCGATGAGCTCCTGCTCGGTGAGGCCGCCCGGGCCGGCGACGACGACGGCGCAGATCTCCTCGCCGAACACCTTGTCGGGCACCCCGATCACGGCGACCTGCACCACGGCCGGGTGCCGGGCCAGCGCCTCCTCCACCTCACGCGGGTAGACGTTGAAGCCGCCCCGGATGACCAGGTCCTTCTTGCGGTCGACGATCGTGATGAAGCCCTCGGCGTCCTTGACGCCCAGGTCGCCGCTGCGGAACCAGCCGTCGACCAGCGCCTTGGCGGTCTCCTCCGGCCGGTTCAGATAGCCGGCGAAGACGTTGTGGCCGCGGATCACGATCTCGCCGAGCTCGCCGACCGGCAGCAACTCGACGCGCTCGTCGATCTCCGCCCGGGCGATCTCCACCTCGACGCCCCAGACCGGGTGCCCGATCGAGCCGGGCCGGGTGCCGAAGCCGGGCTGATTGGCGGTCGCCGTCGGTGACGTCTCGGACAGGCCGTAGCCCTCGTAGATCGTCGAGTTGAAGGCCTCGCTGAACCGCTCCAGCACGGCCACCGGAAGTGACGCCCCGCCGGACACACAGAGTCGCAGGTCGGGCAGCTTGTCCGCCTTCGCCGCCGCCTCGAGCAGGCCGATGTACATCGTCGGCACGCCGTGGAACACCGTCACCCGCTCGCGGACCATCAGGTCGATGGCCGCCTCGCCGGTGAAGCGGGCCAGCAGCACGAGGGTCCCGCCCAGCCGGAAGGTGCCGTTCATGCCGACGGTCTGGCCGAACGTGTGGAACAGCGGCAGGCAGCCGAGGACCACGTCGTCCTCGCGCGCGTCGTTGGCGTCGAAGACGTTCACGATCGTGTTCATGACCAGGTTGAGATGGGTCAGCAGGGCGCCCTTCGGCTCGCCCGTGGTGCCGCTGGTGTAGAAGACCACCGCGACGTCCTCGGCTTCCCGGCCCACGTAGGTCGGCAGCGGCGTGGCCGCGGCCGCGGCCTCCTCCAGCCGCGGCGGCGCGTCGGGCACGCCGGGCGGCATCGGGCCGACGCTCACCAGCCGGGCGCCGGCGAGGCCCGCGGCGGCGGCCGCCGTCCGCAGCTGGCTCGAGTGCGCGATGAGCACGTCGGTGCCGCTGTCGCGCAGCACGTACGCCATCTCCTCCGCGGTCAGCAGCAGGTGAACCGGGACGATCCGCGCGCCCACCGCGAGCGCCCCGTAGTAGGCCCGGGGGAAATCGGCCACGTTGGGGATCAGGACGGCGACGGTGTCGCCCGGCCCGACGCCGAGCTCGCGCAGGCCCGCGGCGTACGCCAGGGACTGCTCCCAGAGCTCCCGGTAGGTGATCCGGTCGTCGCAGTCGACGACCGCGACCTTCCGCGGGTAGCGCCGAGCGCCCTCGGCCAGGATCGCCGCCAGCGACAACATCGTCATGCCAGGTGTCCGCCTATCTTGGTATAGCCGCGCAGCAGGTCGCGGGAGATGATCAGTCGCTGCATCTCGTCGGTGCCCTCATAGATACGCATCAACCTAACCTGCCGGTACCAGCGCTCGATCGGCAGCTCACGGGTGTAGCCCATGCCGCCGTGTATCTGCATCACCCGGTCGACGACGTTGTTGACCATGCCGGCGCCGTAGAGCTTCGCCATCGACGACGCGTGCCGCGGATCGTCGCCCTGGTCCACAATCCACGCGGCGCGCAGGATGAGCAACCGGGCGGCCTCGAGCTCCACCTCGGAGTCGGCGATCATCCACTGGATCGCCTGGTTGGTGCCGATCGTGGTGCCGAAGGTCTCGCGGGTGTTCGCGTACTCGATCGCCATGCCGAGCGCGCGCTCGGCGATGCCGACCGCGGCCGACGGGATCAGGTAGCGGCCCTTGCCGATCCACTTCATGCCCAGCTCGAAGCCCTGGCCGATCTCGCCGAGGATGTTGCGGGCCGGCACCCGCACGTTCTCGAAGATCAGCGAGGCCGGGCCGCCCTCGCCCATGGTCTGGATGAACTCGGAGCGCCAGCCCATCTCGCGGTCGACCAGGAAGGCGGTCGTCCCGCCGCCGCGGACGCCCTTCTCCCGGTCGGTGACCGCCACGACGATCACGAAGTCGGCATCGTTGCCGTTCGTGATGAACGTCTTCTCCCCGTTGAGGATCCAGTCGTCGCCGTCGCGCCGGGCGCTGAGCTTGATGTTCGCCGCGTCGGAGCCGGCGCCCGGCTCGGTGATGGCGAAGCAGGAGATCCGGTCGCCCTCGATCGTGGGCACCAGATACTCGGCCTTTTGCTCGTCGTTGGCGTGAAACAGGATGTTGTCGGCCTCGCCGCCGAACTTGAACTGCACGAACGTGCGGCCGACCTCGGTCCAGATCAGCGACTGGACGACCGCGGGGAGGTCCATGCCGCCGTACTGCTCCGGGGTCGACAGTCCCCAGAAGCCGAACTTCTTCGCCTTGAGCTGCAGCTCGCGCAGCTCGCTGCGCTCGAGCCCCGGCAGATGGGCCCGCTCGCGCCGCAGCGCCTCCTGCTCGAGAGGCATGACCTCGCGGGTGATGAATGTCCGGGCGGTGTCACGAACCGCCCTCTCCTCGTCGCTGAGTGAAAAGTCCACGTGATAAAACTAGCGGTGTAAGTTTTGCGCCGTCCAGAGTTTCAGGAGCGTTAAATGGCCCGGCCCCGGCAGACGCTGCTCACCCGCGAGCGGATCGTCGAGGTGGCGGGCGCTCTGGTCGACGCCGAGGGGCTCGAGGCGGTCTCGGTCCGGCGGCTCGCCACCGAGCTCGGCGTCGCCGGGCCCTCGCTCTACAACCACTTCGCGACCAAGGCGGAGATCCTCGACGCCGTCGCCGACGCCGTCGTCGCCCAGGTCGACGTCTCCTACTTCGTCGGCCACGACTGGAGCGAGGCGCTGCGGCTCTGGGCGCACTCCTACCACGCGGCGCTCTCCGCGCACCCGAACATCGTCCCCGTCCTCGCGCACGGCCCCGGCCGCCGGCCGGCGGCGCTGGCCATGGCCGACACCGTCTACGGCGGGCTGATCGCGGCCGGCTGGCCGCCCAGCCGGGCCACCCACATCGGCGCCCTGATGCGGTATCTCGTGACGGGCGCGGCGCTCGGCTCGTTCGCCCTAGGCTTCGACGAGGACCCCGAACTGTACGACGAGCGCTACCCGCACCTGCGCAACGCACACCGGCTCGCCGAGCGCCGCCAGAGCGTCGACGAGGGCGCGTTCGCCCTCGGCCTGGATACCGTTCTCACCGGCCTGGAACTGAAGAAGGCCGGCCTGGATTCGCTGAAAGGGAGCCTGACATGAGCCTCTCGCGCGACAAGATCTACCTCGACGGGTCCTGGGTGCCGCCGTCGTCCGGGGAGACGATCCCGGTCGAGAACCCGGCCACCGAGGAGATCCTGGGTCACGTGCCCGCCGGCGCCGCCGAGGACGTCGACCGGGCCGTCGCGGCCGCGCGCCGGGCGTTCCCCGGCTGGGCGCAGACCTCGATGGCCGAGCGCGGCGCGGTGCTCGGCAAGCTGCACGAGTCGCTCGCCGCCCGGGCGGGCGACATCGCCCGCACCGTCGGGCTCGAGCTGGGCGCGCCGCTCAAGGTCGCGAAGTCGGTCCAGGCAGGACTGCCCCTCCTGGTCCTCCGGGGGTACGCGGACCTGGCGGCCGAACCGGTACGCGAGGAGACGATCGGCAACTCGCTTGTCGTCCACGAGCCGGTGGGCGTCGTCGGGGCGATCACGCCCTGGAACTACCCGCTGCACCAGGTCGTCGCCAAGGTGGCCGCCGCACTGGCGGCCGGGTGCACGGTGGTGCTGAAGCCGAGCGAGCTGACGCCGCTGGTCGCGTACCTGCTGTTCGACGCCGCCGACGAGGCCGGCCTGCCGCCCGGCGTGCTCAACCTGGTGCCGGGTACCGGCCCGGTGGTCGGCGCCGCGCTCGCCGGGCACCCGGACGTCGACATGGTGTCGTTCACCGGCTCGACCGCCACCGGCCGGGCCATCACCCACGCCGCGGCGGACCGGATCGCCCGGGTGTCGCTCGAGCTGGGCGGCAAGTCCGCCAACGTGATCCTCGAGGACGCCGACGTGACCCGGGCGGTCAAGGTCGGCGTGGCCAACGCCTTCCTCAACTCCGGCCAGACCTGCACGGCGTGGACGCGCATGCTGGTGCACCGCAGCCACTACCGGGCGGCCGTGGAGATCGCCGCTGCCGCCGCCGCGACCTACCCGACCGGCGACCCGTTCGACGAGGGCACCCGGCTCGGCCCGCTGGTGTCGGCGGCGCAGCGCGACCGGGTCCGCGGCTTCATCGCCCGGGCCGGCGCCCGGCAGGTGGCCGGCGACGCGGCGGTGCCGGACCGGGGCCACTTCGTCGCGCCGACCGTGTTCGCGGACGTCGACCCCGCGAGCGAGCTGGCACAGGAGGAGGTCTTCGGCCCGGTGCTGTCGATAATCGAGTTCGATTCCGACGACCACGCGGTGGAGATCGCCAACAATTCGAGGTATGGCCTGGCCGGCGGCGTCTGGGGCAGCGAGGACCGGGCGATGGCGGTGGCCCGGCGGATGCGCACGGGCGCGGTCGACGTCAACGGCGGCTCGTTCAACCCGGTCGCGCCGTTCGGCGGCTACAAGCAGTCCGGCCTCGGCCGGGAGTTGGGGCCGTACGGCCTCGCCGAATTCCAGCAGACGAAGGCGATTCAGCGGTGAGCGCATACATGCAGGGCCTGGTCGTCCGGGACAAGGGCGCGGCGCCCGCGGTCGAGGAGCTGCGACTGCCCGAGGTCGGTCCCGGCCAGGTCCGGGTCCGGATCAAGGCGGCCGGCGTCTGCCACTCGGACCTGTCCATGGTGAACGGCACCCTGAGCGCGCCGCACCCGCTGGTGCTGGGCCACGAGGCGGCCGGCGAGGTGGTCGAGGCCGGCGCGGGGGTGACCCGGGTGCGCGCCGGCACGCATGTCGCGCTGAACTGGGCGCCGCCCTGCCGCGACTGCTGGTTCTGCGCGCACGGCGAACCGTGGCTGTGCTCGGCGGCGAACGTGGCGGCGCTGGAGAACGGCATCACCCTCGACGGCGCCCCGGTCCACGTGACGCTCGGGCTCGGCGCGTTCGCCGAGCAGGTGGTGGTGCCGGAGAAGGCCGTCATGGCGGTGCCGGACGAGCTGGCCTGGGAGAGTGCGGCCCTGCTGGGATGCGCGGTCCTGACCGGCACCGGCGCGGTGCGCAACACCGCGCGGGTCGCGGCGGGCTCGTCCGTCGTCGTGATCGGCCTCGGTGGGGTCGGCCTGTCGGTGGTCGCGGCGGCCCGGGCGGCCGGCGCCGGGCCGGTCATCGCGGTCGACGTGTCGGAGGCGAAGAAGGCGCTGGCGGTGGCGGCGGGCGCGACGGACTTCGTGGTCTCCTCGGAGAACCTGTCGAAGGAGATCCGAGGGCTGACCTCGCGGCTGGGCGCGGACCACGCGTTCGAGTGCGTGGGGCGCGCGGCGACGATCCGGGCGGCCTGGCGCGCGACCCGCCGGGGCGGCCAGGTGACCGTCGTGGGCATGGGTGGCGCTGACGACATGGTCGAGCTGAGCGCGCTGGACATCTTCAACAGCGCCCGCACGCTGCGGGCCTCGGTCTACGGCTCGGCGGACCCGGACCGCGAGGTGCCGGAGCTGGCGCGGGACGTGCTGTCCGGCGCGCTCAGCCTGGACCACCTGATCACCGACCGCATCACCCTGGCCGACGTTCCGGAGGCCTTCGACCGGATGTCCCGCGGCGAGGGCGCCCGCTCGGTGGTGATCTTCTAGCCGGCCGGTGCCGCCGCCCCGGTCAGCCGCGCGGCGCGGTCAGCAGGGCGGTGACCGCGCGGGTCAGCACCGCCCGGGCGGCCTTCGGGTCCATGCCCATGGCGTCGCGCAGGGTGCCCCAGGTCGGCCACATGCTCACCGCGGTCAGCGCCGCCAGCAGGGACTCGTCGTCGTCGATCTCGCGGGCGAAGAGCTCCGCGAGCTCCGTGCGGACCCGGTCCGTGTGGCTGCGGCGGTAGCTCTGCAGCGCCGGGGAGAACGGCTCCTTCAGCGACGAGGCCTTGGCCGCGGGCGCCACCTGCTCCAGCATGCGAGCCCGCTGATGGCAGTAGGCGTCGATGCGTGCCGTCAGCGGCAGGTCCGTCGGGATCGGCTGGTGCGCCTCGTCGCGCTGCTGGAGTATCCGTTCGCCGCTGGCCGTGAAGAGCGCCTCCATGTCGGCGAAGTGGCTCCACAGTGCCCGCAGCGAGACGCCGGCCTGCTTGGCGATGCGGTCCGCCGTCGGCCGCAGGTCGCCGTCGAGGATCAGGGCGACGTGTGCCTCGACGATGGCGTTGCGGGTGCGCTCCGAGCGGGCCGTGCGGCCGTCGACGCGCGTGCCCGGGCGGGGGGTGGTGGCCGGCATCAGGTACTCCGATAGCGATTGAGCTCGCGGTGGGCCAGCGAGCGCTTGTGAACCTCGTCCGGGCCGTCCGCCAGCCGCAGCGTGCGGGCCTGTGCCCAGAGGCGGGCCAGCGGGGTGTCCTGGCCGACCCCCGCGGCGCCGTGCGCCTGCACCGCCTTGTCGATGATCCACTCGGCGGTGGCCGGAACGATGATCTTGATGGCCTGGATCTCGGTGTGCGCGCCCCTGTTGCCGACCGTGTCCATCAGCCAGGCGGCCTTGAGCACCAGCAGGCGGGACTGCTCGATGCGTACCCGGGACTCCGCGATCCAGTCCTGGACCACGCCCTGCTCGGCCAGGGTCTTGCCGAACGGGGTACGGGTCAGCGAACGCCGGCACATCAGCTCGAGCGCCCGCTCCGCCATGCCGATCAGGCGCATGCAGTGGTGGATCCGGCCCGGGCCCAGCCGCGCCTGCGAGATGGCGAAGCCGGAGCCCTCCTCGCCGATCAGGTTCGTGGCCGGCACCCGGACGTCCTCGAAGAGCATCTCCGCGTGGCCGCCGTGGTCGCCGTCGTCGTAGCCGAAGACCGTCATGCCGCGCCGGATGGTCAGGCCCGGTGCGTCGCGGGGCACCAGGATCATGCTCTGCTGCACGTGCCGGGCGGCGTCCGGATCGGTCTTGCCCATCACGATGAAGATCCGGCAGTTCGGGTTCATCGCGCCGGAGATGTAGAACTTGCGGCCGTTGATCACGTAGTCGTCGCCGTCGCGGGTGATCCGGGTGCCGATGTTCGTCGCGTCGGACGAGGCCACCTGCGGCTCGGTCATCGCGAACGCCGACCGGATGGTGCCGTCCAGCAGCGGCGTCAGCCAGCGTTCCCGCTGCTCGGGGCTGCCGAACTGGGCCAGCACCTCCATGTTGCCGGTGTCCGGGGCGGCGCAGTTCAGCGCGGCCGGCGCGATCGCCGGGCAGCGGCCGGTGAGCTCGGCCAGGGGCGCGTACTGCAGGTTGGTCAGGCCGGCGCCGTGCTCGCCGGGGAGGAAGAGGTTCCACAGGCCGGCGAGCTTCGCCTGGGCCTGCAGCATCGAGATGACCGGCGGCGGCGACCAGTCGCCGGCGTAGCCGTCGTCGAAGGTGTCCTCGGCGGGGTAGACGTGCTCGTCCATGAAGGCGAGGAGCCGCTTGCGGTAGTCCTCGGTCTTCTCGTCGAACGCGAAGTCCATCAGTTTCCCTCCAGCGCTGCGTCGAGCGACTCGTGTCCCTGTGCCACCAGCGGCGCGACCATGGCGCCGACGGTGTCGAACCCCGCGCCAACGGTCTGGCCCTGAACGTACCGGTAGTGCACGCCCTCGAGGATGACCGCCAGCTTGAACGCGGCGAAGGCCACATACCAGTGCAGGTCGCCGAGGTCGCGGCCGGAGCGCTTCGCGTAGCGCTCGGCCAGCTCGCCGAGGCTCGGGTGCCCCGGCACGGAGATGGAGGTGCGCGGCGCGCCGCCCTTGCTCAGCATCGGGCGCTCGGCGTAGACGAGCATCAGGGCGACGTCGCTGAGCGGGTCGCCCAGCGTCGACATCTCCCAGTCCAGCACCGCGTTGATCTCCAGCCGCGGCCCGATGAGCACGTTGTCGAGCCGGTAGTCGCCGTGCACCACGGCGCCCGCGCCGTCCGGGATCTTCGCGGCCAGCCGGGCGTGCAGCTCCTCGATGCCCGCGACCTCGCGGCTGCGGGACGCGTCCAGCTGCTTCTTCCAGCGGCGGACCTGGCGCTCGTTGAAGCCCTCCGGGCGGCCGAAGCCGGCCAGCCCGATCTCGGCCGGGTCGAGGGCGTGCAGGTCGGCGAGGGTGTCCACGAGGGAGAGCGCCAGCGCGCGCATCGCCGCGGGCCCCATCGCCTCCAGCACCTCGACGTCGCGGTAGATGGTGCCGTCGACGTACTCCATCAGGTAGAACGGCGCGCCGATCACGTCCGGGTCGGTGCAGATCAGCACCGGCCGGGGCACCGGGAAGCCGGCCGCGCAGAGCGCACCGAGCACCCGGTGCTCGCGGGACATGTCGTGCGCGGTCGGCAGAACGTGGCCCAGCGGCGGGCGGCGCAGCACCCAGCGGTCGGTGCCGTCGCTGACCGCGTACGTGAGGTTGGAGCGGCCGCCGGCGAACATGGTCGCGGCCAGTTCGCCGGAGCCGAGGTGGGCCCGCAGCCGTTCGAGATCGAGCCCCGGCGGGCCACTCACGCCGTGCCCGCCGCGTCGAAGCCGCGCTGGATCTTGTTCATCCCGGCGAGCCAGCGGTCCGGATCCGTCGCGCGGCGCTGGTAGTACTCGGCCACCTCGGGGTGCGGCAGGACCAGGAAGCTGTCGCCCTCGCACGCCTTGGCCACCACGGCCGCGACCTCGGCGGGATCCATGGCGGTGGCGGCGAGCTGGGCCTTGCTGGCGCTGTCCCCGCCGCCGGTCAACATGTCGGTGCGCACGCCCTGCGGGCAGAGCGCCTGCACGGTGATGCCGCAGTGGGCGTACGTGGCGCGCAGCCACTCCGCGAAGCCGAGCGCCGCGTGCTTGGTGACCGAGTACGGCGCGCTGCCCAGCAGGGTCAGCAGCCCGGCCGCGGAGACGGTCAGCAGCAGCCGCCCGCCCCCGTTCTCCAGCCAGCGGGGCAGGACCGCGCGGGCCACGTACACATGGGACATGACGTTGACCTGCCAGGCCCGGTCCCAGGCGGCGTCGCTCGCGTCGGCCGTCCCGGGCGCGAGCATGCCCGCGTTGGCGCAGAAGAGATCGCAGCCGCCGAGCTCCGCCCATGCGGCGTCGACGAGCCGGCGCACGTCCGCCTCGTTTCCGGCGTCGCCCGCGATGGCGAGCCCGCCGATCTCGGCGGCCACGGCCTCGGCCGCCGCCGGGTCCAGGTCGTTGACGACCACCCGGGCGCCGTCGGCGGCGAACCGGCGGGCCAGCGCCGCGCCGATGCCGCCGCCGGCCCCGGTGACGACCACCCGCTGGAGGCTCATTCGCCCGCTCCCGTCAGGGTGACGCCGCCGTCGACGACGATGGTCTGGCCGGTGATCCAGGCGGCGTCGGCGGAGCAGAGGAACGCGACCGTGCCGGCGACGTCCTCGGGGACGCCGAGCCGCCCCAGCGGATAGGTGGCGGCGAGCTTCTCCTCGCGGCCCTCGTAGAGCGCGGTGGCGAAGCGGGTCTTGACGACGGCCGGCGCGACGGCGTTGACCCGCACCGACGGCGCCAGCTCCACGGCCAGCTCCTCGGTCAGGTGGATGAGCGCGGCCTTGGTGACGCCGTAGAACCCGATGCCGGGCGCGGGCCGGACGCCGGAGATCGAGGAGATGTTCACGATCGACCCGCCCGCCTCGGTCAGGCCGCCGCGCAGCGACTCCTGCACCCAGCCGAGGGTGCCGAGCACGTTGACGTCGAACATCTTGCGCGCCGCCCCCGCGTCGAGCGTGGCGAGCGGCCCGTAGGCCGGGTTGATGCCGATGTTGTTGACCAGCGTGGTGACCGGGCCGAACGTGGCAAGCACCGTGTCGATCACGGCGGCCCGGTGGGCGGCGTCGTCGCCCTTGCCGGCGACGCCGATGGCCACGCCGGGACCGCCTAGGTCCTTGACCGCGGTTTCCAGCGCGCCGGCGTCCCGTCCCGTGATGCAGACCCTGGCACCCTCGGCGACGAAGCGTTGCGCGATGGCGAATCCGATTCCTCGACTTGCCCCGGTCACGATCGCCACAGCACCCGAAAGCTTCGACATCCGGTCAAGACCCCCAAAGAAGATGAACTGCACTTGCAGCGCGAAATACTGGCGGGTAGCCGCCCTCGCCGCCAACCCTGCATCTGTTGACGGCGAGTCGCAACCGTTTCTCTTGCCCTGCCCCTGTGCTAGGAGGCGGCCGGGATCCCGTTCTGCGGCGGGGTCACGGCCTGCGCCGAATACGCCGCCACCGCACCGTCGGCGTCGTCGGTTTCGTACGGCGTCCCGAAGTAGGCCTGCTTACCGCCCTCGACCTTGGTCAACTGCTCGCCGCCGTACCCGGAGTGGTTCTCCGCCGAGAAGCGCAACGGAGCGTTGGCCGGGCCCTGGAATCCGCCCTTCTCCACCGCCGCGATGATCCCCTCCCGGGTCAGATCCTTCCCGGCCGCCTGCAGGCTCTGCACGAAGAGGTAGCCGACGCTCATGCCGTAGACGATGTTGTTGTCGAAGTCGGCGTTCCCGTTGTACTGCGCGTTCACCTTCTTGTAGAGCTGGATCCACGGGTTGGCGTCGTCGGTGCTCATCGGCAGGTAGTTGGCCGAGATCAGGCCCTCGGCCAGCGGTGCGGCCGCGCCCAGCTGCTTGGAGATCGTGCTCAGGTCGGCGCCGACCTGCGAGACCACGAACTGCGCCTTGAAGCCGATCTTGGCGGCGGTGCCGAGGCTCAGCGAGGTGAAGCCGGGCACGGTCGCCAGCATGACCACCTGGCAGCCGGCCTGCTTGAGCGCGCCCATCTGCGGGCCGACGTTCGGGTTGCTGGTGACGTAGGACTGCTTGGCGGCGACCGGGCCGAGGATCTTCTCGATGCCGGCCAGGCTGTCGCGGCCGAAGTCGTCGTCCTGGCCCATGAAGCAGACCTTCTTGCCGGGCAGGGTCTCCTTGACGTGTGAGGCGAGGATCTTGCCCTCCACGGTGTAGTCGACGTTGAACCCGAACGTGCCCGGGTACTTGTCCGGCTGGTTCCAGCTGCGGCTGCCCGAGGCGACGAAGAGGTCGGGCACCCGGTTGGTCTTGAGGAAGTCGAGCACGCCGGTGTGCGTCGGCGTGCCCAGGCCGTTCAGGATCGCGAAGACCTTGTCCTGCAGGACGAGCTCGCGGACCACCTGCTGGGTCGTCGCCGGGTTGTACTGGTCGTCCATGATCTTGTAGCTGATCTTCCGGCCGTTCACGCCGCCGGCCGCGTTCACGAATTCGAAGTAGGCCTTGGTGGCGGGCGCGATCTTCGAGTAGCCGGCCGCGGCCGGGCCGGTCAGCGGCATGTGCGTGCCGACAAGGATGTCCGTGGCGGTCACGCCCGGAACGCTGCCGCCGCCACTGCCGCCGCCGGAGCTGTCGTCGCTGCAACCGGATGTTGCGGCGGCGACCAGGGTTATCGCGGCGAGCGCGGACCAGATGCGTCTCATGCCTTTCTCCTTCTGGGTTTGAGGGATGCGATTCCGCCGGGGGCGGCGAGCATGACGACGACCAAGGTGACGCCGAAGAGCGCCAGCGGAAGGTTCCCCTCGAGCCGCTGCGCGACCGCCGGCGAGACGTTGATCGAGTCGGTTACCGAATGGGTCAGAGCGGGGAGCGCGACCAGCAGGACCGCGCCCCAGACCGCGCCGGCCAGGCTGCCGAGCCCGCCGATCACGATCGCCATGACGAGGAACAGGGAGAGCGACAGGGGGAACGCCCCCGGCGAGACGCTCTGCGCGAGCACCGCGAAGAGCGCGCCGCCGAGGCCCGCGCAGGCCGCGCTCACCACGAACGCCAGCACCTGGGTACGCGCGACGTTCACCCCGGCGATGCGGGCGGCGGCCTCGTCGTCGCGTACGGCGCGCAGCGACCGGCCGAACCGGCCGCGGATCAGCGTCGCCAGCACCAACATGGTGAGCAGCGCGCCCGTCCAGGTCAGCCACGCCTGCCAGCGCTCGTACGGGAACGTCGCACCGAGCGCCGGCGGCGGCGGATCGACGTAGACGCTCAGGCCCTGGTCGCTGTTGAAGATCGTGTCGAAGGTGCTGGTGATGGCCGGAACCACCACGGCGACGGCCAGGGTGAGCCCCGCCAGGTACGGCCCGCGCAGCCGCGCCGCCGCCAGCCCGACGATCCCGCCGGCGACCGTGGTCACCGCGATCGCCGCGACGACGGAGACCAGCAGCGTCCACTGCCCCTGGCCCGCGAGCCGCTCCTGCAGCAACGCGACCGTGTACGCCCCGGTCGCCATCAGCGCGCCGTGCCCGAGCGACAACTGCCCGTTCAGACCGGTGAGTACGGTCAGCCCGGCCGTCACGCAGAGATAGGCGCCGACGGTCGCGAGCTGGTAGTTGCGAAAGGGCGGCAGGACGTAGGTCAGCGCGACGATCAGCACCGCGGCCGCCACCGTCCACAGCAGATGCCTGGTCCTGCGCCGCGTCTCGGGCATGCGCCGCCCGGCGCGCACCGCCGGGGCCAGGGTGGCGCTCATACCGCCCTCGCCGCCGATCGGGAGAAGAGGCCGGCGGGGCGGCCGAGCAGCACGACGACGAGCAGTACCAGAACGGCGATCGGCGCGACGGTCGCGCCCAGATAGCCGCTGACGTAGGAGAGCAGCAGCCCGACCATCAGCCCGCCGGCCACCGCGCCGACGGGGCTGTCCAGGCCGCCGACCACCGCCGCGGTGAACGACGAGACGAAGACGATGTCCATCGCGTTGGGATGCAGGCCCAGCTCGGTCGGGATGACCAGCATGCCGGCCATCGACCCGACCGCCGCCGCCAGCGCCCAGCCGAGCGTCAGCATCCCGCCGACGTTGACGCCGAGCAGCCGCGACACGTCCGGCGCGAACGCCGAGGCGCGCATCCGCAGGCCGACGTTCGTCCTGGTGAACAGGATGGCCAGCAGCGCGACGACGGCGAACACGGCCGCGAACACGAACAGGTCGAAGCGCGACAGCAGGGCGATCCCGCCGACCTCGAACGCGTCCCGGCTGAACGGGGCGCCGGCCGGGCGGAACTCGTTGCCGTAGATCATGCCGAGCACGCCCTGGATGACCAGCACCAGGCCGAGCGCCACCACCACCCCGTTGAGCGGCGACGAGTGGTCGACGAACCGCATCACCACCCGCTCGACGGCCGCGCCGAGCAGCAGCCCGCCGGCGATGGCCACCACGAAGCCGAGCCAGTACGAGCCGGTCGCGTTCGCCACCGAATAGCCCACGTACGCGGTGGCCACCGCCATCGCGCCCTGCGCGAAGTTCACGATCCGGGTGGCCCGCCAGATCAGCACCAGCGCCAGTGCGAACGCGGCGTACACCGCGCCCCGGCCCAGGCCGTCGAACGTCAGGAAAACGAACCGGTCCATGGCCCTCCCTTCTCAGAATCCGAGGTATGCGTGTCGCATGTCTTCGTCGTCGCGCAGGGTCGCGGCGTCCGCGCCGGCGACGACCCGGCCCAGCGACATCACGACGCCGGTGTCGGCGACCGAGAGCGCGCTGCGCACGTTCTGCTCCACGAGCAGCACGGTCAGGCCGGTCGTGTCGCGCAGCTTGCGCAGCAGGGCCATGATCTGGCCGGTCACCCGCGGCGCCAGGCCCAGCGACGGCTCGTCGAGCAGCAGCAGCCGCGGCCGGCCGACCAGGGCGCGGCCGAGCGCGAGCATCTGCCGCTCGCCGCCGGAGAGCTGGTGGCCGGGGAAGCGGCGGCGCCGGGCGAGCGGCTCGAACAGCTCGTACACCTCGTCCAGCGCCCGCCTGGTGTCCGCGCGGTCCTTGCGCCACAGGCCACCGAGCCGCAGGTTCTCGTCGACGGTCAGCTCGGTGACGACCCCGCGGCCCTCCGGCACGTGCGCCACCCCGCGGCGCACCATCTCCTCGACCCGGACCCCGCGCAGGTCCTGGCCGTCGAGCAGGATCCGGCCCTGTGCGGGACGGAGCAGACCCGAGAGGGTACGCAGCAGCGTCGTCTTGCCCGCCCCGTTCGCGCCGAGCACGGCCGTGATGGCGCCGGCCGGCACCGACAGGTCGACGGCGTGCAGGACGGGCGCGGCGCCGTACCCCACAGTGATCTGCTCCGCCTCCAGGAGCGCGGTCATGCTGTGCCCCCTTTCGCATGCCTTTCTGGCCCTTGCTTCGCTGCGGTGCAGGCGGTCATGCGGCGGCGCCGAGGTAGGCGTCGGCGACCGCTTCGTTGGTGCGGATCTCGCCGGGGGTGCCGTGCGCGACCGGCTTGCCGAAGTCGAGCACCAGGATCTCGTCGCAGACGGCCATGACCAGGTCCATGTGGTGCTCGACGAGCAGGACGGAGCAGGACAGCCCGGTGATGAGCTCGCCGAGCCGCTCGATCTCGTCGCCGCCCAGCCCGCCGGCCGGCTCGTCCAGCAGGAGCAGGCGGGGCTCGGCCACCAGGGCCCGGGCGAGGGCGACGCGCTTGCGGACCGCGTACGGAAGGCCGCCGGGAAGGGCGGGTGCGTGCTCGGCGACGCCGCATCGCTCCAGCGCCTCGGTGGCGGCGTCGGCGGGCCGGCCCGCGTGCTCGGCGCCGACCATGACGTTCTCGAGCACCGTCATGCCGGCGAACAGGCCGACGCCCTGCAGGGTCCGGGCGATGCCGAGGCGGGCCAGCCGGTGCGGCCGGGGCCGCAGCGGGCGGCCGTCGAGCGTGAGCATGCCGGTGGTCGGCGCGACGAAGCCGCACACGACGTTGAAGAGGGTGGTCTTGCCGGCGCCGTTGGGGCCGATGACGCCGACCGTCCGGCCGGGCGGCACCCGCAGAGAGACGCCGTCCAGGGCGACGAGCCCGCCGAAGCGAACTCCGATCTGGTGTAGAACGAGCCCTTTGTCGGTCTCGGTGGAATCTGGAGGGGGCATCGTCACCTCGGCGTTGAGGGCGGACAGTGTCCTAGATGGAGAATGTGACGCGGGTAACTATTTACACTTGGAGTGTAATTTCTTTGAGTGCCGTGTCAATAGGCCGTAACCGAGTTGAGGCGCAACTCATCGATCGATGCGTGCCGATCGGATGTGAGGGACGGGTAGCGTCTCGCGCGCCACCCCGGTCCGCCGCTAGGCGACGTTGATCGGGCGGAACTGGACGCTGACCCGTGGGCCGACCGGCCGCGCCGTCTTGGGGATCGCGTGCTCCCAGGTGCGCTGGCAGGAGCCGCCCATCACGATCAGGTCGCCGTGGCCCAGCGGAAAGCGCAGCGTCCCCGCGCCGCCGGCGCGGGGGCGGAGCAGCAGGTTTCGCGGCGAGCCGAAGGACACGATCGCCACCATGGTGTCCTCACGCGACGATCGTCCCCTGGTGTCGCCGTGCCACGCCACGCTGTCGCGGCCGTCGCGGTAGAGGCACATGCCCGCCGTCACGAAGCCCTCGCCGAGCTCCGGCCGGTAGTGGGCGGAGAGGCGGTCGCGCGCCTGCGTCAGCGCCGGATGCGGCAGGGTCTCGCCCGGCCCGTACCAGCGGAGCAGGCGGGGGACGTCGACCACGCCGTCATACATCTGGCGGCGCTCGGCACGCCAGTCGACCCCGGTCCGCAGCGTCTCGAAGACCGGGTCCGAGCCGAGCACCCAGCCGGGCAGCACGTCGACCCAGGCGCCCGCCGTCAGCCGGTGGCGGACCAGGCGACCCGGCAGTGGCCCGAGCGTAGTGGCCGGGCCGGCCATGAGGTCGAGCATCGACGGCTGGTAGGCACCCACCCGGCCACCCTACGCCGCATTAGTACGCGTGTGCCAACAAAGCAAGAAGGCCCGCCGAAGCGGGCCCTCCCTCACCGACGGATCAGTCCGTTGCCGGATGCTGGTAGGTGATGCCCTCCTTGGGCAGCGGGAACTCCTGGTCGTCGCCGAACGGCGACGGGCCGCCCGCCTGGTACGACGCGAGTTCGGAGACGTCGAGCCTGCCGTCGGCGTTGATCGCAGGGGATTCCGGCGGCCGTGAACTCGTGGCGCCCGGGCCGGTCGTGCCGACCGCGCCCGCCGGGCCGCTCGGGGCGGGGCCGGCGGCGTGGACCGCGGGCTGGCCCTCCAGCTGGTCCCGGCGGAAGATCTTGCGACCCAGCCAGACCAGCGGGTCGTAGCGGCGGTCCACCACCCGCTCCTTCATCGGGATGATCGCGTTGTCCGTGATCTTGATGTGTTCGGGGCAGACCTCGGTGCAGCACTTGGTGATGTTGCAGTAGCCGAGGCCCTGGCTGGCCTGCGCGTATTCCTTGCGGTCCGTGCGGTCGTCCAGCGGGTGCATGTCGAGTTCGGCCGCGCGGATGAAGTAGCGCGGGCCGGAGAACGCCGGCTTGTTCTCCTCGTGGTCGCGGACCACGTGGCAGGTGTTCTGGCAGAGGAAGCACTCGATGCACTTGCGGAACTCCTGCGAGCGTTCCACGTCGATCTGCTGCATCCGGTAGTCGCCCGGCCTGACGTTCGGCGGCGGCGCGAACGCCGGGGTCTCGCGGGCCTTCTCGTAGTTGAACGAGACGTCGGTGACCAGGTCGCGGATGATCGGGAAGGCCCGCAGCGGGGTGATCGTGACGGTCTCGTCATCCTCGAAGGTGGACATCCGCGTCATGCAGCCCAGCCGCGGCTTGCCGTTGATCTCCATCGAGCAGGAGCCGCACTTGCCGGCCTTGCAGTTCCAGCGGCAGGCCAGATCCGGCGTCTGCGTCGCCTGCAGCCGGTGGATGATGTCGAGGACGACCTCGCCCTCGTTCACCTCGACGTCGAAGTCCTGGATCTCACCGCCCGACGAGTCGCCCCGCCACACCCGAAAGTGACGCTCCATTACTTCGCCTCCCCGACTGCCTCGTCGTACTCGGCCAGTTCCTCGTCCGTCAGATACTTCGAGAGCTCGGTGCGGTCGAAGAGCTTGATCAGCTCGTCGCGCATCTTCGGCACCGGCTTGCGCTCGAGGTGCACGTCGCCGGTGTCGTCCAGCGAGCAGACCAGGTTGAGCAGGCGCCACTGCGGGTTCATCTTCGGGAAGTCCTCGCGGGTGTGACCGCCGCGCGACTCCTCCCGCTCCAGCGCCGCCTTCGCGGTGCACTCGGAGACGACGAGCATGTTGCGCAGGTCCAGCGCCAGGTGCCAGCCCGGGTTGTAGAGGCGGCCGCCGGTCGCGGAAACGTTCGCCACCCGCGCCTTGAGCTCCTGCAGCCGCTTGAGGGCGTCGGTCAGCTCGCCCGCGCGGCGGATGATGCCGACCAGGTCGCCCATCACCGCCTGCAGGTCCTGCTGCAACGTGTAAGGGTTCTCGCCGTTCTCGCGGCTCAGCGGCGCGAGCGCGGCGTCCACCGCCGACTCGACGTCACCGGTGGCCACCTTGGGACGCTTGGCCAGCGTCTCCGTGTACGCCGCCGCGTGCTCGCCGGCGCGCTTGCCGAAGACCAGCAGGTCGGAGAGCGAGTTGCCGCCGAGCCGGTTGGAGCCGTGCATGCCGCCGGACACCTCGCCGGCCGCGAACAGGCCCTCGACGTGGCCGAACGCCGCCGCCGTGTCCGGGTCGACCTCGACGCCGCCCATCACGTAGTGACAGGTCGGGCCGACCTCCATCGGCTCCCTGGTGATGTCGACGTCCGCCAGCTCCTTGAACTGGTGGTACATCGACGGCAGCCGCCGCTGGACCTCCTCGGCCGGCAGCCGGCTGGCGATGTCGAGCAGCACGCCGCCGGCCTTCGTACCGCGGCCGGCCTTGACCTCGCTGTTGATCGCCCGGGCGACCTCGTCGCGGGGGAGCAGCTCGGGCGGGCGCCGGTTGTTGTCCGGATCCTTGTACCAGCGGTCCGCCTCCTCCTCGGTCTCCGCGTACTGCCGGCGGAAGACGTCGGGGACGTAGTTGAACATGAACCGCTTGCCGTCGGAGTTCTTCAGGACGCCGCCGTCGCCGCGCACCGACTCGGTGACCAGGATGCCCTTGACGCTGGGCGGCCACACCATGCCGGTCGGGTGGAACTGCAGGAACTCCATGTTGATCAGCGTCGCGCCGGCCCGCAGGGCGAGCGCGTGGCCGTCGCCGGTGTATTCCCACGAGTTCGAGGTGACCTTGTAGGAGCGGCCGACGCCGCCGGTGGCGAGCACGATCGCCGGCGCCTCGAGCAGGATGAACTCGCCCGTCTCGCGGTAGTAGCCGAACGCGCCGGCCACCCTGTCGCCGTCGAGCAGCAGCTCGGTGATCGTGGTCTCGGAGAAGACCCGGATCCGGGCGTCGTAGTTGCCGGTTTCCGCGAAGTCCTCCTGCTGCAGCGAGACGATCTTCTGCTGCAGGGTGCGGATCAGCTCCAGGCCGGTACGGTCGCCGACGTGCGCGAGCCGCGGGTACTCGTGGCCGCCGAAGTTGCGCTGGGAGATCTTGCCGTCCTTGGTGCGGTCGAAGAGCGCACCGTAGGTCTCCAGCTCCCAGATGCGCTCCGGCGCCTCCTTGGCGTGCAGCTCGGCCATCCGGAAGTTGTTCAGGAACTTGCCGCCGCGCATGGTGTCACCGAAGTGCACCATCCAGTTGTCCTTGCTGTTCACGTTGCCCATGGCGGCGGCCGCGCCGCCCTCGGCCATGACCGTGTGCGCCTTGCCGAACAGCGACTTCGAGATGATCGCGGTCTTCTTGCCGGCGAGCCGGGCCTCGATGGCCGCCCGCAGCCCGGCGCCACCGGCGCCGATCACGACGACGTCGTAGTGGTGTCGTTCGATTCGGGTTGTCATGGGGGCCCTCTAGTTGATGAAGCGCAGGTCGGACCACCAGTCCAACGAGAGCGCCATGATGTAGAAGTCGGTCAGGGCGAGCGTGCCGAGCGTGACCCAGGCGAGCAGCATGTGCCGGGTGTTCAGCTTCGACACGAAGGTCCAGAAGCGGTAACGCACCGGGTGCTTGGAGAAGTGCTTCAGCCGGCCGCCGGCGATGTGCCGGCAGGAGTGGCAGGACAACGTGTACGCCCAAAGCATCACCACGTTGACGACCAGGATGATGTTGCCCAGCCCGAACCCGAACTCGTCACCGGACTGGAACGCCACGATCGCGTCCCAGGTGTTGATGATCGAGATGATGCCGGCGGCGTAGAACGCGTACCGGTGGACGTTCTGGAAGATGAGCGGGAAGCGCGTCTCGCCGGAGTACTTCTCGTGGGCGTCGGGCACGGCGCAGGCCGGCGGTGACAACCAGAACGAGCGGTAGTACGCCTTGCGGTAGTAATAGCAGGTCAGGCGGAAGAGCAGCAGGAACGGCAGCGTGAACGCCGCCTCCGGGATGAGCCAGAAGCTCGGCAGCGGGGTGCCGAAATGGGCCGCCGCCTCGACGCACCGGTCTGTGATGCACGGTGAGTAGAACGGGGTCAGATAGTGGTAGGCCTCGATGTAATAGTGGCTGTGCATGAAAACCCGGACCGTCGCGTAGGTAACCCACGCGGTAAGGCCCACGAAGGTGACCAGCGGCGGCAACCACCACCGGTCCGTACGCAACGTCTTCGCCGCGATCGCGGCGCGTGCGCGCCCCGGATCCGGCCTCGTTGCCGTCGTCGTCATTGACGTCTCCCTGACGGTGCTGACAGTGACCTGCGTCTGCCGGCGGGCGCGCCTGAATCCTGTCTGCCCTGTTTCAGCCTGTCAGACGGGGTGCATCCGCAATGTGTGGCACACGTTACAACGAAGGTCAGTTTCATGGCGGATAAGGGAAGGCTTACTACAGGTCAGGTGTGGCCAAACGCCGGATTGCGCCCGCGCAGGGTGCCGGTGACCAGCGGATCAGCTGCTCGGAAACGGAGACCTTGTCGGCGCTCTCGGGAGCGACGTAGAACGCCGGCGTACGGGATTTGGCCTGCGCCTCGAGCCCCTCGGCGAACGCGGTGCGGGCGTCGAGAAGCTGTCGCCAGCCGTCGCCGGCCTGCTCGTCCTGCAGCTGTACGACGTAGATCCGGGTGGCGGCGTTCTCGTTCCGGACGGCGACGGCCCGGGCCCGCGGCGTGGTGGTGGCGCCGGGCGGGACGAGGCGGTTGAGGCGGGTCTCGAGCGCGACGCAGGCGGAGTCCCGCAGGCGCTGGCGTTCCCGGGCGTCGTCGGCGGCGTCGCGCAGGTCGGAGACGGCGTTGATCACGGCCAGGCCGCCGGTGCAGGTGGCGATGACGATCAGGGCGGCGCCGACCGAGATCCCGGCGATGAAGAGCCGCCGGCGGCGGCGTTTGCGGGCGTTGTCCTCGGGCCCGGCCTCCGTTCCGGCGCTCGTTTCGGCGTTCGTGAGCCAGATGCCGCGGCGGCGGGGAGCGGGGGCCGGCTGCGGGCCCTGAGCGGCCGTGGCCGCATCCGGGCCCCGACCGGTGGCCGGGGCGCCGAAGTCCGCCGTGCCGGCGTCGGGGGTGCCCGGGTCGGGCGCCCCGGAGACGGGCGCGCCGGAGACCGGGGCTCCCGACGCCGAGATGCCCGGACCCGGCCCGGCCGAACCCGGGCCGGCCGAACCCGGCGTGCCGTAGGTGGGCGCGGCGGATCCGGGCGTGGCGGATCCGGGCGTGGCTGGTCCGGGCGTGGCTGGTCCGGGCATCGTGCTCGAGCCGGCGGGCGGGCCGGTCGTCGGCTCGTCGCCCGGGCGGAAGCCGGCCTGAAACTCGTCGGGCTGCTGGTCGCGCGGCCCGTCACTCATCGATCCAGCGCTCACCGGCCAAGTGAAACACGCCGGTCAATGTCGGACCTACGATTGGCTCCTTAACGAACCTGCCAGGGTTTCCGCCGCGGGTTGGCTCAGCCGGAGGCGTTGCCGGTGATGTTCCAGGACTTCAGGTGCAGGGCCGGCGCCGTGTAGCGGACCCCGGACCACCGGTCCGGCAGCGAGACCGCCTCGGCGCCCAGGCCCAGCACCGTCCCCGGCCCCAGCGCCTGCGGGTAGGACTGGGTGAAGCGCATGTTGCCCACCGCCGCCGTCACCTCGCCGTCCTCGACCAGCCAGACGCCGTTGCGGGTCAGGCCCGTGATGACCAGGCTCCGCTGGTCCAGCACCCGGGTGTACCAGAAGTCCGTGATGAGCAGGCCGCGGCGCATCCGGGCGACCAGCGCCCGGGCGGACGCCGCGGTCGGGCCGTCGCCGGGCCCGGCGACGGCACCGGGGTCCGGGCCCGGTGCGAGGCTCAGGTTGGTGGCCATCGGGCCCCAGGAGCGGGAGGCCGCCGAGGCGTGGCCGGTCGACGCCGCGCCGATCTCGGCGGCCGAGGTGCGGTCGTGGCTCACCGCGGTCGTGATGCCCGCGCGGACCAGCGTCAGCGCGTCGCGGGGCGTGCCCTCGAGGTCGAAGGGCAGCGTCGCGCCCAGCGGCCGGTCGACGATGGTGATCGCCTCGTCGAACTGCCGCGCGCCCAGCTCGGCGAACGACTGCTGCTGCGCGAAGGCCTTGCCGTTGAAGCCGAAGGTGGCCAGGTTGTCGAGGAGGTCGGCGACCGCCGTGGGCTCGAGGACGACCTCGTAGCGCCCCGGCGGCAGCTCGATCGGGCGGCCTCCCGCGCGCGCCTTCGCGGCGGCCCGGGCGCCCAGCGTCGCGCCGTCGATATCGGCGAGGCGGCCGCCGGCCAGGCGGGACACGCCGTCGGCGCCGTCGAGGCGGGCGATGCCGTCCATCGCCGCCTCGGCCGCCCGGCCCTCGACCGAGTGACCGGCCGTGTTGGCGAAACCGCCGGACAGGTAGGTGGTCCGGCAGAAGCCGGCGGTTTCGAGCCCGCCGGCGGCCTGGACGAAGTCGCGGACGCGCTCGGCCCGCTCCTTCGGGGTGGCGGCCGCGGTCGCCTCGTCGAAGCCGCCCGCCGGGCGCAGCGCGGTCGGCGGGGTGAGGCCGGACCAGGCGGCGTCCGGCGGCGAGAGGCGGGACGCGGCGATCGTGCGTTCGACCAGGGACTGCAGGCCGTCGGCGTCGGTCAGGGTGGTCGAACCGGACGCGGTCCGCCCGTCGAGGTGCAGCCGCAGCCGCACGGTCGTGGTCGCGTCGGCCACGTTCTGGTGGATCGCGGAATTCGCGAAGCGGGTCAGCGCCTCGGCGCTGTGGCCGGCGAGGACCTCGGCCTCGGCGCCCGCCCCGGCCAGCCCGCGGGTCAGCTCGACCACCCGGCCGGCGATGTCCGACTCGGCACTCATGCTGTGCTCCCCTCTGGCATGCGCTCCTGGCCCCGGATCATCCCCGCACCCCCACCCGGACGTTGGTGAAGCGGGCCGGGGCGGCCGGGTGCCCCGTGTGCCCGATCTGGCCGGGCTGGCCCTTGCCGCAGTTGGGCGTGCCCCACGCGATCGACTCCGAGGAGAGCATGTCCATCGACTGCCAGAACTTCGGGCCGATCCCGGTGTAGGTCGGATTGCGCAGCATCCGGCCGCGCCTGCCGTTCTTGATCTCGTAGCCGATCTCGCAGCCGAACTGGAAGTTGAGCCGCCGGTCGTCGATCGACCAGGAGCGGTTGATGTCCATCAGGACGCCGTCGTCCGTCGCCGCGATGATCTCGTCCAGCGTGTGCGGGCCGGGCTCCAGGCCGACGTTCGTCATCCGGACCATCGGCAGCCGCGCCCAGCCGTCGGAGCGCACGCTGCCCGCGTAGTCGAGCCCGGCCATCGCCGCCGAGTCGCGGCCGGCCAGCACGCCCACCCAGCGGCCGTTGCGCACCGCGTCGCGCTTGACCGCCGGCGAGCCCTCGTCGTCGTAGCCGAAGCTGCCGAGCGCGCCCGGGATGGTCGGGTCGATGGTGATGTTCATCAGGTCGGAGCCGTAGCGCAGGGTGCCGAGCTGGTCGAGGTCGAGCCACGACGTCCCGGCGAAGGCGGCCTCCCAGCCCAGGATGCGGTCGAGCTCGATCGCGTGGCCCACGGACTCGTGGATCTGCAGCGCCAGCTGCTCGCCGCCGAGGATGAGGGTGGTCTCGCCGGACGGGCACAGCGGCGCGGTGAGCAGGGCACGGGCCTCGTCGGCCATCCGGGCGGCGTGGTCGGTCAGGGCGAGCTCGTCGACGAGCTCCCAGCCGCGGGTGCCGTATTGCCCGCGGTGCGAGGGCCACGAGCGGCGCTGGATCTCGCCGTCGCCGTAGGCGCTGGCGGTGACGCCCGCGCCGCACTCACGGATGTGCTGGTCGATGCGGTGGCCGTCGCTGGAGGCGAACCACTTGCGGGTGTCCCAGATCTGGTAGATGCCTTCGGCCAGGTCGGCTCCGGCGTCGCGGGCGGCGGCGGTGGCCGCCACGAGCAGGTCGCCCTTGACCGACAGCGGCACCGACAGCGGGTCGATCTCGCAGGGGCTGGCCCAGCTCGCCGTGCCGGCGCCGGCCGGGGTCAGGTCGATCGCCGGGCCCGAGACGAGCGCGCTGGCGGCGGCGATCTCGGCCGCCCGGCGGCCGGCCGCGCGGGCGGCGGCGTCGGAGAGGTCGGGAACCGCGTAGAAACCCCAGCTCGAGCCGACCAGGGCGCGCACCCCGATGCCCGCGCTCTCGTCCGAGCTGAGGTCCTCGACGTGGCCGTCGCGGGCGCTCATCGTCTCGGTGCGGCGCAGCATCACCCGTGCGTCCGCATATCTGGCCCCGGCGTCGAGCGCGGCCTGCACCGCCGCGCCGGCCTCGTCGAAGTGATCAACACTCATGCCCGAAACCTTAGGCGACGCCTCCGACATCTTCGAACGAATCGATGACCGTCTCGCTCTGGTGTGGAGCGTTAACACGTGCTTAACATTATGAATCCTTCTCGCGTTCGTGCGTCCCGAAGGGAAAATCCCCATGCGCCGACGCCTCGCACCACTCAGCGCCCTCCTCACCGTCTCCCTCGTCGCTGCCACCGTCCTCAACCCGCTGCTCGCCGCCCCCGCGGCGGCCGCCTACGCCACCGACGACTACTGCCTGGGCGAGTGCGCGGACATCCTGCCGCCGGGCCAGAACGGCAACGCCGACCTGCTCGAGATCCTGGGTCACCAGGCCTTCGGCACCATGCCCGCGCACGCCGACGATCAACTGGCCCGCTACGCCGACCTGGTCTACAACTACACCGGCCTCACCGGGCAGCAGATCAACACGTTCTTCAACGACAGCAGCTTCGGGGTGCCCGCCAACCAGGTGGAGCGCAGCTACTCCCCGCGTTCCGACGTCACCGTGGTGCGTGACAAGGCCCTCGGCATTCCGCACGTCACCGGCACCACCCGGTCCGGCACCATGTTCGGCGCGGGCTACGCCGGCGCCGAGGACCGGCTGTTCCTGATGGATCTGATGCGCCACGTGGCCCGCGGTCAGCTGACCCCGTTCGCCGGCGGCGCCGCCGGAAACCGGGACCTCGAGCAGAGCGTCTGGCGCAATTCGCCGTACACGGAGCCGGACCTGCAGGCGCAGATCGAGGCGTTGCGGACCTCCGGCGCCCGGGGCGCCCAGCTCTACACCGACGTGCAGGCCTACATCGCCGGGATCAACAAGTACATCGCGGACTGCATGGCGGCCCGGGACTGCCCCGGCGAGTACGTGCTGACCGGCCACCTCGACGCCGTCACCAACGCCGGTGGCCCGGAGAACTTCCAGCCGACCGACCTGATCGCGGTCGCCGGCGTGATCGGCGGGCTGTTCGGCGGCGGTGGCGGCACCGAGATGCAGTCGGCCCTGGTCCGGATCGCGGCCCGGGCGAAGTACGGCGCCACGATCGGCGACCAGGTCTGGACGGCGTTCCGGTCCCAGAACGACCCGGAGGCCGTGCTCACCCTGCACAACGGACAGTCCTTCCCGTACGGGGCGGGTGACCCGAACGCGGCCGGCGTGGCGATGCCGGACCCCGGCAGCGCCGCCTCCGAGCCGCTGGTCTACGACAGGACCGGCTCGGCCACGTCCGCCGCCGCGACCGGCACCAGCGTCATCGCCGATTCGCTCGGCGGGCTGACGATCGACGGGACCCACCGCGGCATGTCCAACGCGGCGGTGATCTCGGCGGCGAACTCGGCGACCGGGCACCCGATCGCCGTCTTCGGGCCGCAGACCGGCTACTTCGCCCCGCAACTGCTGATGCTGCAGGAGCTGCACGGCCCGGGGATCAGCAGCCGGGGCGTGGCCTTCTCCGGGCTCAACCTCTACACCCTGATCGGCCGCGGCCCGGACTACGCCTGGAGCGCCACCTCGTCGGTGCAGGACATCACCGACACCTTCGCCGCCGAACTCTGTGAGACCGACGGCGGCACGCCCACCACCGCCTCGACCCACTACCTCTACCACGGTCAGTGCCTCGCCATGGAGCCGCTGTCGCGGACCAACTCGTGGGCGCCGACGACTGCCGACTCGACCGCCGCGGGCTCCTACCGGCTGACCATGCTGCGCACCAGGTACGGGCTGGTGAGCTGGCGTGGCCTGGTCGGCGGCAAGCCTGTCGCGTTCACCAGCCTGCGCTCCACGTACCGCCACGAGGCCGACTCGGCGATCGGGTTCCAGCTGTTCAACGAGCCCGACCAGATGGGTACGCCGGCCGCGTTCGCCGCCTCCGCCGGAACGATCTCGTTCGCGTTCAACTGGTTCTACGTCAACTCCACCGACTCGGCGTACTTCATGTCCGGTGCCGCGCCGGTGCGCGCCGCCGGCGCCGACCCGAACCTGCCGACCCGGGCGCAGGCCGCCTACGAGTGGGCCGGCTGGAACCCGGACACGAACACGGCCACCTATCAACCGCAGGCGAGCCATCCGCAGGCGGTGAACCAGGACTACTTCGTCAGCTGGAACAACAAGCAGGCGGCGGACTACTCCGCGGCCGACGGCAACTTCAGCTTCGGCTCGGTGCACCGCGCCGATCTGCTGGACCGGCCGATCAAGGCGGCGCTGCGGGCCGGGACCAGGTTCGACCGGGCCTCGCTGCTCGGCGTCGTCGAGTCGGCGGGCACCACCGACCTGCGCGGCGCGGAGGTGCTCGACGACCTGCTGCGGGTGATCGACACCGGCGCGGTCACCGACCCCGCGCAGGCGGCCGCCGTGGCCAAGCTGCGCGCCTGGCAGCAGCGCGGCTCGCACCGGATCGAGACCGGCGCGGGCAGTAGGACCTACGCCGACGCCGAGGCCATCCGGATCTTCGACGCCTGGTGGCCGCTGCTGGTGTCGGCACAGTTCGAGTCCTCGCTCGGCACCGGGCTGTACCAGGCGCTTGTCGACGCGATGCAGATCAACGAGTCGCCCTCGGGCGGACAGACCGGCCGGCAGTCCAGCCTGCCGGCCGCCGCCAACGAGGCGCAGGCGCACAAGGGCTCCTCGTTCCAGCACGGCTGGTGGGGCTACGTGGAGAAGGACCTGCGCGCGGCGCTGGGCGACCCGGTCCCGGGCTGGCCCAGGACGCACTGCGGTGCCGGCACACTCAGCGCCTGCCGCGGCGCGCTGCTGACCAGCCTGTCGGCCGCGCTGGCCGAGCCGGCCGCCACCACCTATCCCGGTGACACGCACTGCGCTGCCGGCGACCAGTGGTGCGCCGACGCCATCGTGCAGTCGCCGCTGGGCGGGATCACCCACGATCCGATCGCCTGGCAGAACCGCCCGACGTACCAGCAGGTGGCCTCGTTCCCGGCCAGGCGCGGCGACGACCTGTCCAACCTGGCCGCCGGCCGGGGAGTCACGGCGTCGAGCACCCAGCTGTTCTATCCGGCGGCCAACGCGGTCGACGGCAGCCTGACCAGCCGGTGGGCCAGTTCGTCGGCGGACAACCAGTGGCTGCGCATCGATCTGGGTGCGAGCCGGCCGGTGGCCCGGATGGTGATCAGGTGGGAGGCGGCCTACGCCACCGCGTACCGGATCGAGGTTTCCGCCGACGGCAGCGCCTGGACCCAGGCGGCGGCCGTGACCGGCGGCAACGGCGGCGTGGACAACGTGGCCTTCGCCGCGACCAACGCCCGCTATGTCCGGCTGACCGGCCAGACCCGGGCCACCACGTACGGATTCTCGGCCTACGAGGTGGAGGTCTACTCGCACTAAGCGCGTAGGCAGAAGTTCGGTACGTAACTGGTGACGGGCTGTCCGCGAACATGCTCAGCGAGAGGGACATACCAACGTAAAGACCCCGCCGTGGGTTCGGATCAGGTTTCCACACAAGAGCCTGAACCCCGACGAGGTCACCGCCAGTATGCGCCCCGCGCACGTCTACGCCAGCATGTCCGAACAGCAACACACCGAACTGATTACCGCCCTGCACGGCCAATGGCGTACGGCGACCCGGATGGTCATCGTCGTGCTGTCCGCCGCCGGCTGGACCGCATCCGAGATCGCCGACCTACTGCACTACGACCCGAAAACCATTCGCGCCTGGATCGCCCGCCACCACGCCGAAGGCCTCACCGGCCTGCCCGACCGGCCCCGCTCCGGACGCCCCCGCAAAGGCAGCCGGAACCTCGGCGAACGCATCCACACCCTGCTCCAAACACCGCGATCCTGGACCACCACCCGCATCTGGAAGGCTCTCGGGCGCCCCAAGCTCAGCATGTCCACGATGCGCCGCCGC